>NZ_CP054840.1:1100000-1352500 GCF_013363755.1 Comamonas antarctica | reverse complement strand
ACGGTCTGATCGGCCTCGGTCAGCGGGCAGTTGCCGCCCTGCGCCGCAGCCAGATCGACGATGACCGACCCGGGCTTCATCGACTGCACCATTTCCTCGGTGACCAGCACCGGCGCCGCACGCCCTGGAATCAATGCGGTGGTGATGACCACATCGGCCAAGGCCACGCGCTTGGCCACTTCGGCCTTCTGGCGCTCGAGCCAGCTCGCAGGCATGGGCCGCGCGTAGCCGCCCACGCCTTCCGCAGCTTCACGCTCCTCGGCGGTTTCGTAGGGCACCTCGATGAACTTCGCGCCCAGCGACTCGACCTGCTCCTTGACGCTGGGACGCACATCGGATGCTTCGATGACCGCACCGAGGCGCTTGGCCGTGGCAATGGCCTGCAGGCCGGCGACGCCCACGCCCAGCACCACCACCCGCGCGGCCTTGACGGTGCCGGCGGCGGTCATCAGCATGGGGAAAAAGCGCTGGTAGGCGTTGGCCGCGATCATCACTGCCTTGTAGCCCGCGATATTGGCCTGGGAAGACAGCACATCCATGCTTTGCGCGCGCGTGGTGCGCGGCGCAGCTTCAAGTGCATAGGCGGTGACGCCCGCGGCGGCCAGACGCTGCAGCCCGGCCTGGTCGAAGGGGTTGAGCATGCCGACCACCGTGGTGCCTGCGCGCAGCCAAGCCGCTTCCTGCTGCGTCGGCCCGCGCACCTTGAGCAGCAGTTGGGCGTCCCAGGCATGCGCCGCATCGCAGACTTCGGCGCCGGCGGCGGCATAGGCCTCATCGGTCACGCTGGCGGCCAGCCCGGCCCCCGACTCGACGCGCAACACATGCCCAAGGGCCGTGAGTTTCTTGACTGTCTCCGGAGTCACGGCAACGCGGGCCTCGCCCGCCACCGTCTCGCTGGGTACGCCTATCAGCATCGGTAGTCCTCTCAAGTTGGTTTTTCAACGCATCGCCGGCTTGGCTGCCAGCGTGCGCCTTGTTTTCCATGTTCTTGCGGGAGCACTGCAAAGTGATGGCCGGGCCAAGCCCGCGCCCGCACTGCGCCGTGCCATCTTACCCGGTGCCCCGGATGGCGCCGCAGCGCGGGCGTCAACGCAGTGTTGTCAGCAGATGGCGCGCGATAGCGTCGAACGCAGGCAGTGTGACCGGATCGTTGGCCGAATTGCTTGCCACCGGATGCGATGCATAGCGCACGATGACGACGGCCGCCTCGGGGTTCACGTAGATGCGCTGCCCGTGCACGCCACGCGCCATGAAGGCGCCATCGGCCTGGTGCGTGACCCACCACATGTTGCGGTAGCTCCACCCCGGCAGCAGCGCATAGCCGGCCCGCGCAAACGCCGCGCGATCGCCGCCGCGCCGGATGTCGTCGACCACGGCACGCGCAATGATCTGCTGCCCCTGGAAGCGCCCGTGGTTGCGCAGCAGCTCGCCAAAGCGCGCGAGGTCGCGCAATCCGGTATTGAGACCTCCGCCTGCAAACGGTGTACCCGTCGAATCGACGGTGATGTAGGCGTCCTGCTCCGCCCCGATGCGGCTCCAGATGCGCTCGGACAGCAGTTCGGCGACATTGCGCCCGGTGGCGCGCGCAATGATCCAGCCGAGCGCGTCGGAATTGACCGTCTTGTAGGCAAATGCAGCGCCATGCTCGCCTTCGGGACGCACGGTCTGCAGGTACTCATGGTAGCTGCGCGGCCCCGCGTAGTCTTTCGGCTTGGGCAACGGACTGCCGGCCTGGGAAAAGGCCCAGACCTCGGCCTTGGGGTCGGCATAGTCCTCGCTGTATTGCAGCCCTGTGGTCATGTCGAGCACCTGGCGCACGGTGGCATCGCCAAAAGCCGATGAAGCGAGCTCGGGCACGTAGTCGGACACGCGCCGGTTCTCATCCAGCCGGCCTTCGGCCACCAGCATCGCGCCCAGCGTGCCGGTCACCGATTTGGTCACCGACATCGCGGCGTGCTGGCCGCGTTCGTCCAGTGCGCCGAAATAGCGCTCATAGACAATGCGTCCCTTATGCAGCACGACGATGCCATCGGTGTAGTTGGCGGCCAGCGATTGGGCCCAGGTCATGGGAGCTGCTCCGCCCAGGGGCGTGAACTGCACAGCGTCGAGATCCGCGCGCAGCGCGCGCGCCAGCGGCACGGGCGCGCCCAGGCCGCGCGAGATATTGAGCGTCGGCATCAATTGCCGAAAGTGCGCGACGCTCCAGCGCAGGGCCGGAAACTGGAAATAGCTGCCATCATCGAAGCGCAATTGCCGCTCGGGCGGCGGCGGCGCTCCAACCATCCAGCCGAGACGCACGGGATCGCTGGCCTCGGCATCCAGCACCTCGGCCTGCGCCGCACGCAGCGCGCTTGAAGCGGACAGCGCCAGCAGCGCGGCCGCGACCGTCAATGTCGAAAAGGGAGAGCGCATGGAGCCTCCTTTCAATGCATTTGCAAATGGAAGGCCCCAGTGTCTGCAGCGCAGCCCGGTTTCGTCAACCGGGTTGCAGACGCGACGCGACGCTTTCAGCTGCGCGCGGCCGCGTCAGCGTCGCCCGAGTGCTGCAGGATGCTGATCTTTCCGTCAGCTTCCAAGAAGGCGTACTTCATGTCCTGTCGATCACAGTCGGCTTCACGCAATGCACGTTCCACGTCGCACATCGGCATGTGGTGGCGTTTGAGCACCTCCGCAAAGATCTCGCCATCCCGGCCAATGAGCACCGGCCGCCCCTCGATCCAGTTCTGGGCGCGCTGGCTGCGCGCCGTGATGAAGGCCACCAGCAGGTTGAGGGCGATGAGTGTTGCCGCCGAGATCAGCCCGCCAAAGACCGACTCCTCGCCGCCCGACAGCCCGTTCGACACCGCCTCGCTCAACAGCATCACCACCAGCAGATCGAACGGCGTGAACTGGCCGACGGTGCGATGGCCGGACACACGCATCAGCAGCAGCAGCACCAGATACACCAGGCTGGCGCGCAGTGGAAGCTCCCACCACGGCCCATCAAGCTCGAACATGGATTCCTCCAAAAGAATGGAACTCAGCCGGGCTCACAGACCTCTTCCTTCCCGGTCTTCAACAGGCCTCGGACGTTCATGGCGGCAAGGCACAGCTGCAATGCAACCAGGGCAGCCGCCTGGGTGTGGATGCCCCATACCGACCAGAGCACATTGCTGAAAAGAAAAACCCAGAACCCCCGGTTGCGGCGCTCTGGCGACGAGGATGCCACCAACCATGCCGCCGCGACCGAAGCAACAAACGCAGGCCACTGCAGGAGGTCCAGCCATTCACTCATGCCCATGCTCCTTGCCGCAATCTCAAGGCGTGAGCACCACCTTGCGGCACTCATCCTCCTGGTTGTTGAAGATCTCGTAGCCGCGCGCTGCGTCGGAAAGCTTCATGCGGTGGGAGATGATGACATCAGGCCGCATCTGACCATTGGCAATGTGTTCGAGCAGTTGCGGCATGAATTGCTGGGCATGGGTCTGGCCCATCTTGAAGGTCAGCCCCTTGTCGAATGCGTCGCCGAACAGGAAGCCGTGGATGAACCCCGCATAGACGCCCGGCACGCTCACCACGCCGCCGCGGCGTGTCGCGGCAATGCACTGGCGCAGCGCCTTGCCGCTCGAGCCTTCGAGCTTGACCGCGGTCAGCGCGGTTTCAATGGCGCTGCCCTTGGCCTCGAAACCGACGGCCTCGATGCTGGCATCGACGCCATGCCCCTGCGTCGCCTGCAGGATGATCTCGGCGGGATCGTCTTCGCGCTCGAAATTGATCGGAATCACGCCATAGGTGGCCTGCGCGAACTGCAGCCGGTAGTCGTTGTCGTCGATCATGAAGATCTGCTCGGCACCGAGAAAACGCGCGCAGAGTGCGCTCATCAGGCCTACCGGCCCCGCGCCAAAGATGGCCACCGAGGAGCCCGGCTTGACCGCGGCATTCACTGCGGCCTGGTAGCCCGTGGGCAGGATGTCCGACAGGAACAGCACCTGCTCGTCGGACAGACCGCTGTCGGCGATCCTGAGCGGGCCGACGTTGGCCTTGGGCACGCGCACATACTCGGCCTGGCCACCCGCATAGCCGCCATAGAGATGGCTGTAGCCGAACAGGCCCGCGCCAGGCGTGGCGCTCTTCTTGTTGATGATCGCGCCGCGGCCGGTGTTGGTGGTTTCGCAGGCCGCAAACAAGGTCTTGTTGCAATAGAAGCAGGAGCCACAGGCAATGACGAACGGCACGACGACACGGTCGCCGGGGCGCAGGTCGGTCACGCCGGCACCGACCTCCTCCACGACGCCCATGAACTCATGGCCGAGGATGTCTCCATCCTTCATGTCGGGGATCTTGCCGCGGAAGATGTGCAAATCGGAGCCGCAGATGGCGGTGGCGGTGACGCGCAGTATCAGGTCGTCGCTGGCCGCGAGGACCGGGTCCGGAACGTTTTCGACACGTACATCCTTTGCTCCTTGATAGGTGAGTGCTTTCATGGTGCTTTCCAAAAATGGTGGAGGAAACGCGGGCGTCAGAGCCATCGCTTACGGACCACCTACTGTGGACAGGTAGCCCTGCGCACGGTGTAGGACCCTGGCCCCTGCGCAGTAAGCCAACTTCCTGACCTTCATCCTCCACGCCGGCGGCCAGAATGGGCCCTGCCGGCCTGCCAACCTCCGGGAGCGGATGCCGGCGCTGGAGCACGTACAAAAAGGGCGCAACGTCGCGGCTGCCTGTCGTTGCAAACCCTGACATCAACACGAGAAGGAAGTGGTCATGCCAGAACAGACACTTGAAAAACCAGACGCCAGCGATGAATTGGGTTCCATGCCGTCGACCAACAGCGCGTCCTATGCCGCGCATTCCGGCCTGCAGACGGCTTTCGACCACTTTGCTTCCCGGGTCACGCGCTGGGCGGGTTCCCCCGCGATGTTCTGCCTGGCGCTCACGCTGGTGGTGATCTGGGCACTCACAGGACCGATGTTCGGCTTTTCCGAGGTCTGGCAACTGGTCATCAATACCGCGACCACGATCGTCACCTTCCTGATGGTGTTCCTGATCCAGCAGAGCCAGAACAAGGACAGCGTTGCCATCCACCTCAAGCTCAACGAACTGCTGGCCGCCAACCGGCATGCGAGCAACCGCATGATCGGTATCGAGGACCTCGATGAACAGGACCTGCGCGAGGTCGCCGATTTCTATGTGCGGCTGGCCGATCGTGCGCGCCAGTCCGGCAACCAGAACAAGCCCTGCTCCATCGACGATGTCGGCATGCCAGCCTCCATCAACCGGCCCCAATAGCCGCTTCAGCAGCGCAGCCGGTATTGCTGGTCTCTTGCATTCTTGCGTTCGCGCCGCACCCGATCCAGGTCGTGATACCGGCTGCCGGCGCGGCCCATGCTGTCAAGGGCTTTCACGTGTTCTTCAAGCGCAGTGCAAGTGCCGTTGACGGGTGGCGACGGCAACCGAGGCGCCGGCGATGGAGATTGCACCAGCGCGGCCGGGGGCTGCAGTGCCGACCGGTGCGCCTGCCTGGCCGCGGCCACCTGCTCCTCCCAGGAGATGTGGGTCGGCACACGTTCGATGCGTTCGATCCGCCAACCATGCTCGGCGCAATGCGCCGAACTCCAGTAGTTCTGCCCAGGCGGTGCACTGCACAGATAGATCTCGCGCGACATAGGCCCACGCGGGTCGCTCACCACCGGGGCTGTGTCGATCACTTGCCCACCCTTGCAGGGAGTGTGCGAGTAGCTGTTGCCGCAACGGTAGACCTGCGCATGCCCGGCGCCAGCTCCACACAGGATCCCTATGCCCAGCGCAATGCGCACAACCACCAAAAGGTTCAAAGCCATCTGCCGGAAAGAGTGAAGGCCGTTCTGCGCCGCCGATCCAGCGACGGGCAAAAGGAACGAAGCCGGACATGGGCAGGGGCACCCGGCCAACTGTGCCTATATGTTACATAAAACCCGGGGAAAAGGATGACTTTTCAGGAATGACTGCAACCGCGATACTGCATGTTCGACGATCGAACCCATTGCACAAGAGGATGCATGCTGGAAGTCTCTATCTGTGTAGCTCCATCCCTGACCTCGTCTGAGTTGCCGCTCCATGAACAGGAACGGCTTTTCTTTGTGCGTTCCACCGGGCTTCTCGACACAAAAGCCAGCGAGGCCTTCGACCGGCTTACCCGTCTTGCTGCTTCGCTGCTGCAAGTGCCGATGGCAGCCATCTCCATCGTGGATGAGAGCCGGCAGTGGTTCAAATCCCGCGTCGGCATCGACGAAGCTGAAACCGCGCGCAGCGATTCCTTTTGCACCCATACCATCGAGACCTCCAGCGTCCTGGTGGTGGAGGATGCGCTGCTCGATCCCCGGTTTGCCGACAACCGCATGGTGACCGGTGCCCCGGGCATACGCTTCTATGCCGGTGTACCGCTGCAGCTGCCTTCGGGTCATACGCTCGGCAGCCTGTGTGTGATCGACACGCGACCGAGGAAGTTCAGCCAGCAGCAGATCGCTCTGCTGCGTGATTTCGCCGCCATGGTCATGGCGCAGATCGACCTGCACCAAATGGCAGGACGGGTCAACGAAGTGACTCGGCTGCCCAATCGCGCGCAGCTTGCAGATGACCTGGCCGCGGCCTGCCTCGCCACACCGGGCCGGCCCGCAACCTTGATGCTGCTGGAGGTCATGAGCAACACGCAGCTGCAATCCGCGGTGCGGGCCGTGGGCATCCGACCTCTCGAAGTGGCACTTCGAAGCATCGCCACGATTCTGATGGCGGCCCTGCCTCCCGACGTCGACCTCTACCACGTGGGCGAAACCCGGTTTGCGGTGATCTATGACGCGGGTTCCAGCAGTGGCGAGGAAGACATTGCCACGGCGTTGCTGTCCCGCATGAGCAAGCCCTTCGTGACCGAGGGCGGCATCACGGTGCAGCTGGCGATGCACGCCGGACTGGTGCACTTCCATCACACCCAAGCCGAAATCGCCGACGTGCTGCGCATGGCCACGACCGCGCTTTACCAGGCCGAGGCCGAGCAGCGCCCCTGGGCCCGGTACTCCGCGGAATTCGACATGCCGCACAGGCGCGCCTTCGCGCTGCTGCGCGCGATTCCTGCGAGCCTGGCCAACGGCGAGTTCCGGCTGGTCTACCAGCCAAAACTGAACCTGCATACCGCGAGGATCTCAGGCGTCGAGGCGCTGGCGCGCTGGCGCCACCCGCAGTTTGGCGAGGTATCGCCGGCCGAGTTCATCGACTTGATGGAGCGGACCACGCTGATCCACGACTTCACCGAGTGGGTCTTGCACAAGGCGCTGGAGCAGCTGTCGATCTGGCGCGCGCGGGGCCTGGACCTGACGATTGCAGTGAACGTGTCGTCGCGCAATCTCGAGCATCCGATGTTCCTGCACATGCTGCGCAATGCCTGCGCGCTGCATGGCGTCCATCCCAAGAGCCTGCGCCTCGAATGCACGGAAAACGCGGTGATGACAGGTACGCGGACCGCGACCACGCTGGCGGCCGTACGCGCGATGGATATCTGCATTTCGCTGGACGACTTCGGCGTGGGCTACAGCAACCTGTCATGCCTGCATTCCCTGCCCGTCGAGATCCTGAAGCTGGACCAGTCGCTGATCAAACCGATAGCCAACGATGAACGCGCATTCACGCTCATCCAATCGTTGATCAGCATGGGCCATGCACTCGGCTACCAAATGCTCGCCGAAGGCGTCGAGACGGCAGAAGTGCTGGACCTGCTGAAGCACCATGGCTGCGACGCCGCCCAGGGCTACTACATCTCCCGCCCGCTCGAGGCCGACGCCATCCCGGAGTTTCTAAAGGCCTCGCGCGGCCCGCATGTCGACGGGATGCCTTAGCCAGGAACCCAGATCGCGCTGAGATGCTCATAGAGGATCACCGCGCCGATGCCCATCAGCAGCACGCCTCCCAGCGCTTCGGCCCAGCGGCCGGCAATGTGGCCCAGCAGCCGTCCGACCATCACGCCCAGCGTGACCATCAGGAAGGTAGCCAAGCCGATCGTGATGGCCACCGTTGCAATGCTCACATCCAGGAAGGCCAGCCCCACGCCCACCGCCATCGCATCGATGCTGGTGGCAAAGCCCGTGGCCACCAGCAGCCAGAAGCCATGCCTTGCAGGCTTGCTCATTTCCTCTTCATCAGAAGCCTTGAGGGCACCCAGCAGCATCCTGCCGCCCAGCACCATCAGCAGCGTGAAGGCGATCCAGTGGTCCCAGGCCTTGACGTAATCGGAGGCCGCATAGCCCAGCGCCCAGCCCACGATCGGCGTGAGCGCCTCGATGACGCCAAAGATCGCGCCGGTTCTCAGCGCTTCGGACCAACGGGGTTTGATCAGTGCAGAGCCTTTGCCGACCGCGGCCGCAAAGGCATCGGTGGACATGGCAAAGGCAAGAAGCAGGATGGAAGCAGCATTCATCGCAGATGTTCGTTCTACCGGCCGGGCAAAGGCACACCAGCATTCCACCACTGCCCGACCAGCGTTGCGGTGAAATGCCGATGGTCTCGCCAACCGTCAGACGGCTGCCGGCGCCACAGCATGCGAAATGCCGAGTATGTTGACGCGGGCGCTTCCGGGGCGGAAGCAGGCTACTCCCCAAGGGAAGCCCAGAGTGTAACGGCGCACAAGGCGCAGGTCATCCATGCCCCCAGGCGGTGGCAGCTTATGGGGAATGACTCGCATCTGCATCGAACCGGCGGCAATGGCAGGCACCTCGCGAGCAGCTGTGACAAAGGAAAAAGCCTCAAGCGATTGCTCGCTTGAGGCTTTAGGTCCTGGCGGAAACGGAGGGATTCGAACCCTCGATGAGGCTCTACACCCCATACTCCCTTAGCAGGGGAGCACCTTCGGCCACTCGGTCACGTTTCCAATACAGCGATTGTAACCCGAGTTTTTTACGACTTCGGGCAAAACCGAAAAATTACTCCGATTTGTCCAAACCGAAGGCGGTGTGCAGGGCGCGCACGGCCAGCTCGAGGTACTTCTCGTCGATCACGACCGAGGTCTTGATTTCCGAGGTCGAGATCATCTGGATGTTGATGCCCTCTTCGCTCAGCGTGCGGAACATGGTGCTGGCCACGCCGGCGTGGCTGCGCATGCCGATGCCGACGATGCTGACCTTGCAGATGCTCGGGTCGCCCACGGCTTCCTTGGCGCCCAGCTCGGGCACGACCTTGCTTTGCAGCAGGTCCATCGCGCGCTGGTAGTCGCCCTGGCTCACGGTGAAGCTGAAGTCGGCCAGGCCGTCCTTGCTGATGTTCTGCAGGATCACATCGACTTCGATGTTGGCTTCGGCCACGGGACCCAGGATGCGGTAGGCGATGCCCGGGGTGTCGGGCACGCCGAGCACGGAGATCTTGGCTTCGCCGCGGTTGAAAGCGATGCCGGATACGACAGCCTTTTCCATTTTTTCGTCTTCCTCAAAAGTAATCAGCGTGCCCGACTGGGCTTCTTCGGCGAGATCCATGTCCCAGGGCGTGAAGCTCGACAGCACGCGCATCGGCACCTTGTACTTGCCGGCAAACTCGACCGAACGGATTTGCAGCACCTTGCTGCCCAGGCTGGCCATCTCGAGCATCTCTTCGAAGCTCACGGTGGACAGGCGGCGCGCGGCGGGAACCACGCGCGGGTCGGTGGTGTAGACCCCATCGACATCGGTGTAGATCAGGCATTCGCTGGCCTTGAGCGCAGCCGCCATGGCCACGGCCGAGGTGTCGGAGCCGCCGCGGCCGAGCGTCGTGATGTTGCCGTCCGGGTCGATGCCCTGGAAACCGGTGACGATGACCACACGGCCGGCGTCGAGGTCGGCGCGCACGCGCTGGTCATCGATGGACTCGATGCGCGCCTTGGTGTAGCTGCTGTCGGTGCGCACCGGCACCTGCCAGCCGGCGTAGCTGACCGACGTCATGCCTTCGGCCTGCAGCGCGATGGCCAGCAGCGCCGACGAGGCCTGCTCGCCGGTCGCGGCCAGCATGTCCAGCTCGCGGTAGTAGGAATTTTGCGGCTGCGCAGGCGCGAGCTCGCTGGCCAGGCCCAGCAGACGATTGGTTTCGCCACTCATGGCGCTGGGCACCACGACCATCTGGTGGCCGGCCCGGGCCCACTTGGCCACACGCTTGGCAACATTGCGGATGCGCTCCGGGGAGCCCATCGACGTGCCGCCGTATTTATGAACGATCAGTGCCATTGGATATCAAGGTGACGAAACTTCGGACATGGCGCGAGGAAAAAGGCGTTTTGGCGCGCCAGCGGTTTTCGTACAAAAAGTAGACCAAAACTCAGGGATTGTACCAACCGAGCAGCGCCCCTGTTCTCACCACAAACCCGCGCCCCAGTTTGAGGTGGATCCGATGGCCGCGCGTGGTGCAGGCGGCGACCTGGCGCAGCAGTTCCTCGAGCTGCGCCGCGGCCGGCGTGGTGCCATGCGCCACCCGCAGCCAGTGGCGCAGCACGTTGGCCTGGCGCGCGGCGCTCAAGGCCTGCACGGCCGCAATGCGCGGGGGATTGCCGACAGCGGCAAGATCGGTCTCGGCGACTTCCTGCAGCAGTTCGGCGGCCTGGGCGCAATGCCGGCTGCTGCGCGCGAACGTATCGCGGAACTGCGGGAACGCGGCCTGCAGTTGCGGCAGCAGCTGCGCACGGATGCGGTTGCGTGTGAAGCGCTGGTCGGCGTTGCTCGGGTCTTCGACCCAGTCCTGCCGCTGCGCTGCCAGCCAGCCGCGCAGCGCCGCGCCTTCGACCGGCAGCAGCGGGCGAAACCACGGCAATCCCAGCCGCTGCCATTGCGCAGGCATGGCGGCCAGGCCGGCCACGCCGGCGCCGCGCGACAGCGCCAGCAGCAGTGTCTCGACCTGGTCGTCGGCATGCTGGGCCAGGGCAACGCTGGCCATCGGGCGATCGGGCCAGGCCTGCAGCGCGGCCTCGGCCAGCGCCGCATAGCGGCTTTGCCGTGCCGCGTCTTCGGGGCTCTGGCCCGCGGCATGGCGCGCATCGACGCGGCAGACCGCGAGCGGCACCTGCAGACGCGCGCAGAGCGCTTCGCAGTGGGCTTGAAAGGCATCGGCCGCCGCCTGCAGCCCGTGGTGCACATGGATGGCATGCACCTGGCCGGGCCAGCGCCGCGCGCAGGCCAGCAGCAGCGCCGTCGAGTCGGCGCCGCCGCTGAGCGCCACGGCCAGCGGCAGCGGCGGCGCGAAGGCCGCCATGGCGGCATCGAACGACTGGGTCATGTGGCTTCCTTCCTGGCGGTGCCCAGCAACGGCAACGGCTCCCGCAGGAGCCGTCTATGCTGTGTTCAGCGGCAAACCTGCCGCGGTCTTCAACGGTTCTCGGCCTTGGTGTCCGAGTAGCGGCCGTAGCTTTGCAGGCGGTCGTAGCGGCGGTCTTGCAGCTCGCGCAGGCTCAGGTCGGCCAGCTGGCGGTAGGCATCGCCCAGCGCGCGCTTGAGGAAGGTGGCCATCTGCTTGGGATCGCGGTGCGCGCCGCCCACGGGCTCGCTGACGATCTTGTCGACCAGGCCCAGCGCCTTCAGGCGCAGCGCGGTGATGCCCATCGCAGCCGCGGCCTCGGGCGCCTTCTCGCCGGTCTTCCACAGAATCGAGGCGCAGCCTTCGGGGCTGATCACCGAGTAGACCGAGTATTGCAGCATGAGCACCTGGTCGGCCACGCTGATCGCCAGCGCCCCGCCCGAACCGCCTTCGCCGATGACGGTGGAGATGATGGGCGTCTGCAGCTGGGCCATCTCGAAGATGTTGCGGCCGATGGCTTCGGACTGGCTGCGCTCCTCGGCGTCGATGCCGGGAAAGGCGCCGGGCGTGTCGACGAAGGTGAACACCGGCAGCTTGAACTTCTCGGCGGTCTTCATCAGGCGCAGCGCCTTGCGGTAGCCTTCGGGGCGCGTCATGCCGAAGTTGCGCAGCGTGCGCTCCTTGGTGTCGCGGCCCTTCTGGTGGCCGATGACCATGCAGGGCTGGCCGTTGAAGCGCGCCAGGCCGCCGACGATCGACTGGTCGTCCGCGAAGTGGCGGTCGCCATGCATCTCGACGAAATCGGTGAAGATCTCACGCACGTAGTCGAGCGTGTAGGGCCGCTCGATGTGGCGCGCGATCTTGGTGATCTGCCAGGGGGTCAGATCGCTGTAGATGTCACGCGTGAGCTGCAGGCTCTTCTTGCTGAGCTGGTCGATCTCTTCCGAGATGTCGACCGCGCTTTCGGTCTGCACGTAGCGCAGTTCCTCGATTTTGGATTCGAGCTCGGCAATGGGATGCTCGAAATCCAGAAAGTTCTTTTTCGCCAAAATTATTCTCCTTGTCCCGGCCTTGTGCTGAGGGCCTTCGAGTGTCAATAGGCCACAGGCTGCGGGTCGAGCGATCGCCAAATATACCAAGTCGCGACGCTGCACCATGGCTTCCAGGCCTCCGCCACCTCGCGCGCATCGCTGCGGCTGACGGGGTCGCCCGAGAAGTAGTTCTTGCTGATCCCGCTGATCAACCCCGCGTCGTCGAGGGGCAATACATTGGGCCGCATGAGATAGAAGATGAGGAACATCTCGGCCGTCCAGCGGCCGACGCCGCGGATCGCCATCAGTTCGGCAATGATGGCTTCGTCGCCCATCGTTGCCCACTGGTCGGTATGCAGCCGGCCTTCGGTGAAATGCACGGCCAGGTCGACCAGGTAGTCGACCTTGCGCGCCGACAGGCCCGCCGCGCGCATGTCGTCGACCTTGAGGCGCAGCAATTGCTCGGGCGTCATGCTCGGCGGCAATGCCGACACGCGGCTCCACAGCGCCTGCGCGGCCTTGGGCGAAATCTGCTGGCCGACGATGGAGCGCGCGAGCGTCACGAAGGCATCGCCGCGCGTTTGCAGCGCCTGGCCCGCGTACTGCGGGATCAGGCGCTTCATCACCCGGTCCTTCTTGACCAGGTGCTTGCAGGCTTCCGCCCAGTAGGCCGGCGCGGACAGCGGCGTGGCCACCACGTTCGCTATCTCTTTAGGAGCATTCACTGCTGGTACCGCCTGGATTGAACACATTGAAATGGGAGTCCATGGTCGGGCGCCGCTCAGGGCGCTGCCTCCCAGGTGGTGCCGGCAGCGGAATCCTTGAGCACGATGCCCTGGGCCAGCAGGGCCTGGCGGATGCGGTCGGCCTCGGCCCAGTCCTTGGCCGCCTTGGCGGCCGCACGCGCCTCGATCTGCGCCTGCACGGCGGCGGTATCGAGGCCCGCGCCAACGCCCGCCTGCAAAAAGGCCTGCGGATCTTCCTGCAGCAGCCCCAGGCAGGCGCCCAGCGCCTTGAGCAGGCCGGCAGCCTGGGGGCTGCGGCTGCGGTTGACTTCGGCGGCAAGCTCGAACAGCACCGCCACGGCTTCGGGCGTGCCGAAGTCCTCGTCCATCGCGGCCTTGAAGCGCGCCGCCTGGGGCTGCGTCCAGTCGATCTCGACCTCGGCCGCGGGCACCAGGCTCAGCGCCGTATACAGGCGCTTGAGCGCCGAGCGCGCATCGTTCAGATGCACATCGCTGTAGTTGAGCGGGCTGCGGTAATGGCTGCGCACGACGAAGAAGCGCACTGTCTCGGCGTCGAATTCCTTGAGCACATCGCGGATGGTGAAGAAATTGCCCAGCGACTTGGACATCTTCTCGTTGTCCACGTTGATGAAGCCGTTGTGCATCCAGGTGCGCGCGAACGTCTTGCCGGTCGCGCCTTCGCTCTGGGCAATCTCGTTTTCATGGTGCGGGAACTGCAGGTCGGCGCCGCCGCCGTGGATGTCGAAACTGTCGCCCAGCAACTCGCAGCCCATGGCCGAGCATTCGATGTGCCAGCCCGGGCGGCCAGGGCCCCAGGGGCTCTCCCACTTGACCTCATCGGGTTCGGCCGGCTTGGCGCTCTTCCAGAGCACGAAGTCCAGCGGATCCGACTTGCCGTCATCGACGGCCACGCGCTCGCCGGCCTGCAGCTCGTCCAGCGACTTGCCTGACAGCTTGCCGTAGCCGGGGAACTTGCGCACCGCGAAGTTGACGTCGCCCGATCCGGCCTGGTAGGCCAGCCCGCGCTCCTGCAGCCGGCCGATCATGCCCAGCATCTGCGGCACGTAATCGGTGGCGCGCGGCTCGAAGTCGGGGCGCTGGATGCCCAGCGCGTCCGCGTCCTGGTGCAGCGCGTCGATCATGCGGTCGGTCAGCTGGCGGATGGTCTCGCCGTTTTCCACGGCGCGGCGGATGATCTTGTCGTCGATGTCGGTGATGTTGCGCACGTAGGTCACGCGCAGGCCGCTGGCGCGCAGCCAGCGCTGCACGACGTCGAACGCCACCATCGAGCGCGCATGGCCCAGGTGGCACAGGTCGTAGACGGTCATGCCGCATACATACATGCGGACGTGGCCCGGCTCGATCGGCGAAAACGCTTCCAATGCACGCGACAGCGTGTTGTAGATACGCAAACTCATGGATGTCTGTTACGAGGGAGAGAGGGGGAGCGGCCGGCAGCTGGTGGCAGGCCCTGCGCGCCTGGCGCAGCGCTCCCGGCAAAGGGGCCCCAGGGTCCATCCGGGCTGACACCCCTCAGCTACAATGGCCCGAAGTATAAGCCCGCGCCGCAGCCCCGTCGCTGCGCGCACCGAAAGCACCTACATGCCCGCTCGCAACGCCCTCTCCCGCGCCCTGCGCCTGATGACCCTGGCCGCAGTGCTCGCTACGGGCGCAGCCCACGCCGACGAATACACCGAAGTCAACCAGTTGCTGCGCGCCGGAAAAGCGGCCGAAGCGATGGCACGCGCCGACACCTACCTTGCCGGCAATGCGCGCGACCCGCAGATGCGCTTCCTCAAGGGCGTGGCGCAGACCGATGCCGGACAGAAGGCCGATGCCATCGCGACCTTCACGCTGCTGATCGAGGAATATCCCGAACTCGCCGAGCCCTACAACAACCTGGCCGTGATCTATGCCGCCGACGGCGATCTCGACAAGGCCAAGGGGGCGCTGGAGCAGGCCGTGCGCAACAACCCGACCTATTCGGTCGCGCACGAGAACCTGGGTGACATCTATGCGCGGCTGGCCTACCAGTCGTATCTGCGCTCGCAGGAGCTCGACCCGCGCGCCGCGACCCAGCTGCGTCCCAAGCTCACGCAGCTGCGCAGCATGCTGCAGGCGCCTGCGCCCGCGGCCAGGAAGTAAGCCGGCCTTCGCGGCGTCTGCCCGGCCGCCCCTTGCGCCCGCCGCAGCGGCCGGCGGGAACTGTTGACGCCTTCCGCCATCCCACTGCCATTCCATTTCCAGGAGCCCCGCATGATTTCCCGCAGAACATCCTCCTTCGCCCTCGCCGGCCTGGCCCTTTGCGGCGGACTGCTGAGCGCCACGGGCGCCGCCGCGCAGGCCTCGCCCCAGGTCGAACTCAAGACCTCGCAGGGCGCGATCGTGCTGCAGCTCGACGCGGCCAAGGCACCCAAGACCGTGGCCAATTTCCTGCAGTACGTGAACAGCAAGCACTATGACGGCACGGTGTTCCACCGCGTGATGGACGGCTTCATGATCCAGGGCGGCGGCTTCACCGCCGACATGCAGCAAAAGCCGACCCAGCCGCCGATTCCGCTCGAAGCGAACAACGGCCTGAAGAACGACAAGTACACCGTCGCCATGGCGCGCACCGCAAACCCGAACTCGGCCACGGCCCAGTTCTTCATCAATGTCGCCGACAACGCCTCGCTCAACGCACCGCAGCCCGACGGCCACGGCTATGCCGTGTTCGGCAAGGTCGTGCGCGGCACCGAGGTCGTCGACAAAATCCGCGCTGTCGCCACGGGCAACCGCGGCATGCACCAGAATGTGCCCACGACGCCCGTGACCATCCTCTCGGCGCGCGTGCTGCCCTGAGCACCCGGGCGCCTTTCTTTTCTCACCCCTTCAAAGGATTTCCCATGAGCAACCCGCAAGTTGAACTGCACATCGCCGGCCAAGGCGTGATCACCATCGAACTCGACGCCGAAAAGGCCCCCAAGTCGACCGAGAACTTCCTGGCCTACGTGAACAGCGGCCACTACAACAACACCATCTTCCACCGCGTGATCCCCGGTTTCATGATCCAGGGCGGCGGCTTCGAACCCGGCATGAAGCAAAAGGACACCCTGGCGCCGATCGAGAACGAAGCCAAGAACGGCCTGAAGAACACCAAGTACACCCTGGCCATGGCGCGCACCAGCGACCCGCACTCGGCCTCGACGCAGTTCTTCATCAACGTGGCCGACAACGGTTTCCTGAACCACACCGCTCCGAGCGCGCAGGGCTGGGGCTATGCGGTGTTCGGCAAGGTCGTCAAGGGCGAGGAAATCGTCGACGCGATCAAGGGCGTGAAGACCGGCCGCAAGGGCTTCCATGACGACGTGCCCCAGGCCGACGTCGTGATCGAAAAGGCCGTGGCCCTGTAAATGGCCGGCCGACTGCCTGTGCCCTGCGCCAGCCCGCGCCGCCGGCCGAAGGCGGCGCTGCACAGGCGGTTTCCCGGGCGTCCACCGGAGGCTGGCAATGCTGCCTCCTGACGCCCCGGCCCTGCCCTCGGCCGCCGCAGACCATGTGCTGCCGCTGCCGGCCGACTGGCAGCGCCTTGAATTCATTTCCGACCTGCATCTGCAGGCCGATGCGCCGCATACCGCGCAGGCCTGGCTCGACTACCTCACGCAGACCCGCGCCGATGCGGTCTTCATGCTGGGCGATTTGTTCGAGGTCTGGATCGGCGACGACGTGCTGGACGATCCGCAGAGCTTCGAAGCGCAATGCTGCGCGCGCATGCGGGCAATTGCCGAACACCGTGCGCTGTTCTTCATGCAGGGCAACCGCGACTTCCTCACGGGCGCGAAGTTTGCCGAACGCAGCGGCTGCACCTGGCTGCCCGACCCGACCTGTTTCGAATTCGCGGGCCAGCGCTATCTGCTGAGCCATGGCGACGCGCTGTGCCTGGACGACACCGATTACCAGCGCTTTCGCGCGCTGGCGCGCACCGCGGCCTGGCAGCAGGCCTTCCTGCAGCAGCCGCTCGAGACGCGCCGCGCCCAGGCACGCGGCATGCGCGAGCAAAGCAGTTCGCACCAGCGCACGGCCCTGGTCTATGCCGAGCTCGACAGCCAGGCCAGCCTGGACTGGCTGCAGGCGGCGCGCGCCACGACGCTGATCCATGGCCACACCCATCGCCCCGCCGACCATGAACTCGCGCCAGGCATGCGCCGCATCGTGCTCAGCGACTGGGACCTCGATGCCACGCCGCCACGCGCCGAAGTGCTGCGTCTCTCGCGCGCCCAAGGCCTGCAGCGCCTGCGCTGGCCCGACGCCGCATGACGCTGGGCCAGCTCTGGCGGCAGCTCCAGCGCCGCTTCTCGCCCTTGCCGGAAATCGACGCCGGGCTGTGGCTTGCGACCATGCAGGCCTATCCGTTCCTGAGCGCGCTGGCGTTGGCCGACCAGGCCAAGCTGCGCGCGCTGGCCGCGCTGTTCCTGCAGCGCAAACAGTTCCATGGCGCGCATGGGCTCGAGGTGACCGACACCATAGCGGTGCACATCGCCGCCCAGGCCTGCCTGCCGCTGCTGCACTGGGGCACGCCGCGCGAGGCCCTGGCCTGGTATGACGATTTCGTCGGCATCGTGGTGCATCCCGGCGAGGCCGTGGCGCGGCGCGAAGCCGTCGACGAGGCGGGCGTCGTCCATTACTACAAGGAAGTGCTGCTGGGCGAGGCCATGGAAGGCGGGCCGGTCATGCTCAGCTGGCAGGCCGTGGATGAAAACCGCCACAGCGCGGCGGCCGGCACCAATGTCGTGATCCATGAGTTCGCGCACAAGATCGACATGCGCAATGGCACGGCCGATGGCTGCCCGCCGCTGCCCAACGGCTTTCTGGGCAGCGCCAGCACGCGCGCGGCGCGCGCGCTGTGGCATGCGGCCTGGGAGCCGGCCTACCAGCAGTTCCGCGAACAAGTGATCATTGCCGAGCGTTTCGGCGGCGCCTGGCCCTGGCTCGACAGCTATGGCGCGACCGCGCCGCCCGAGTTCTTTGCCGTCGCCTGCGAGGCCTGGTTCGTCAACCGCACGCAGTTCACCCAGGACTTTCCCACGCTCGCGCCCCAGCTCGAAGCGCTTTTCGGCACCGGGCGCGCGGCCTGAATACGGGTCAGCGGAGATGGCCCAGCCACTGCATGCTGGCCTGGAGTTCGTCCGGCCGGATCTCGTGCGCGCTGGCGTACTCGTGGTAGGCCAGGCCCAGCGGCAACGCCTGCACATGGTCGCGCATGGTGTGTGCGCTGGTCAAGGGAATCACATTGTCGTAAGTGCCGTGGCTGATCCACAGCGACTTGCCCGCAAATTGCCCAGCCGGCGCCTGAAATTGCTTGATCTCGGGCAGCAGGCGGCTGTGCCAGACCATGGCCGCGCGCAGCGACTGCGGCCGCGTCAGCAGCGTCGACAGCGCCATGATGCCGCCCTGGCTGAAGCCGGCCACCACCGTGCGTTCGGCGCCGATCCCCAGTTCCTGCTGCGCCTGGGCCAGCGTGCGCTCAAGGCTTTCGCGGCTGGCGCGCTCCTGCGCCACATCGATATGGCGCGTGCCGTTGGTGTCGACGGTGAAATGGAACCAGGCGTTGGCCTGCACGCCCATCGGATAGGGCGCGCGCAGGCTCAGCACATGGAACTGCGGCGGCACATAGGGTGCGAGGCCGAACAGGTCCTGCTCGTTGCTGCCCACGCCATGCATCAGCACCAGCAGCCAGGGATCGGCGGTCTGCGCCTGGGGTTCGCGCTGCAGGAACTCGAGCGGCAGCTTGGTCGTTAGGGTCATGGCACTCCTCTTTGCATCAACGGATTCAACGGGCTGCGGCGCGGCAAGCGCCAGGCGTGTCGATCATGCCTCAGGCTCAGTCCGCATTCGGCTTGCCGCGCAAGGCCTTGGTTGCCGAACGCACGCTCTTGCCTTCGAGGCGCCGGCGCTGCGACGCCAGCGTGGGCTTTGTCGCGCGGCGCGCCTTGGGCGCCCGTGCCACCGAATCGACCAGGGCCTGCAGCCGCGCCAGCGCGTCGGCACGGTTGAGCTCCTGGCTGCGGAACTGCTGGGCCTTGATGACCAACACGCCGTCCGCGGTCAGGCGCTGGTCGTTCAGCGCCAGCAGCCGCTGCTTGACCGGCTCGGGCAGCGAGGACGCGCGCACGTCGAAACGCAGGTGCACCGCGCTGGAGACCTTGTTGACGTTCTGGCCGCCCGCACCCTGGGCGCGGATGGCGCTCATCTCGACTTCATCAATGCAGACAGTGATCGACATGCGCACATTTTGACCGTGTCTGCACGCCCGCGGCAGCTACGTTGCGCCTATTCCTGGGCGCGCGGAAGCAAAAGCACTTTGCGCATGGCGCATGCACGCCCGATCCACCGGCCACCGCGCGCGCCATCATGCGCCAGCGCGCAGCGCGCGCGTCAACGGCTGCCGGCCGCAAGGCACGCGAGCAGCTGGGCGTTGAAGCGCTCGGGCTGCTCGTACTGCACCCAATGCCCCGCACCGTCGACCCAGTGCAGGCCTTCGAAATACGGCGATGCGGCCACGAAGGCCTGCTCCAGCGCTGCGTGCCGGCCACGGTAGAGCGCGTCATGGCGCCCGTAGATGGCCTGCACCGGGCAGACCACGCGGCCCAGCGCCTGGGCCAGCACATCGGTCTGCGACAGGCGCCGGCGCGGCAGCCGGTCGCGCAGCACGTTCTGCACATGCAGGGCCACGGTGTCGGCGTCGATGCGCGCCGGGTCATGCAGCATCAGCGCCTGCAGGTTGTGCCGGTGCGCCTGCTCGCGTGCCGTTTCGCTGTCCAGATGGCGCCAGCCCAGCAGCCGCACCGATTTCTCGCCACTCACCCACATGGCAGGAGCGCCCACGACCACCAGCTGGCGCACGCCCTGGGGATGGGCCGCGGCCAGCATGCCGGCCGTCATGCCGCCGAACGAAAAACCCACCAGGTCAAATGGCCGCTGGCCCAGCAACTGCTGCAGGCTCTGGTGCAGCGGCGCGGGCATGGTGTCGGCATCCTGCCCACCCGGCACGCCATCGGAGTCGCCAAAGCCCGGCAGGTCCACAGCCCAGACTTCCCGGCCCGCGGCCACCAGCGCGTCGATGTTGCGCAGCCAGTGGGTCCAGCTGCCGCTGCCGCCGTGCAGCAGCACCAGCGGCGCGGCCGCGGCGTTGCCCTCGCCCCAGACATGCCAGACGATCTGCCCGCCGTCGCCCAGCGGCGTGGCCACGCGCCGCGCGCGGGCCGAGACCAGGGCCACGGGCGCAGGCGCCACCGGGTTTGCGGCGCTCACCATTGCGCCACCGCGTCGATGGCCAGCCCATAGCCCGCGACGCCAAAACCGCACATGACGGCGCGCGCGGCGGCCGAGAGATAGGAGTGGTGGCGGAAGCTCTCGCGCGCATGCACGTTGCTGATGTGCAACTCGACCAGCGGCACGCCCGTGCCCTTGACCGCATCGAGCAGCGCCACGCTGGTATGCGTGTATGCCGCGGCATTGAGAATCAGGCCCGCGAGCCGTCCCTGCGCATGCAGACGGCCGGCTTCATGGATCCAGTCGACCAGCACACCTTCGTGGTTGCTTTGGTGGAAGGCCAGCGCCAGGCCGTGGCGCGCACAGGCTTGCTCGCACAGCGCCTGCACGTCTGCCAGCGTGGAAGCGCCATAGATGGCGGGTTCGCGCGTACCCAGCAGATTGAGATTCGGGCCGTTCAGGACATAGACAGTTTTCACACAACACTCCGGACGTCAGACCGCCGGATTATGCGGGTCCGAAGCGCTGCAGCAACCGGCCCAGCCAACGCAATCAGCGGTGGCCGTGCCCGCGTCCGCGGTGCTCATGCCGATGGCCATGGCCGCGGTGCTTGTCATAGTGGCGGTAATGGGGATTGCCGTAATAGCGGTGCGACGGCACCACCACGACCGGCGGCGCGGCGTGGTAGATCGGGCGCGGCGCGTACACCACGGGCGGCGGCGCATAGTAGACCGGCCCCGAGGCCACGACCACCGGCGGCGTGTTGGCAAAACCCATTGCCACGCCCGGGGACTGCACGCCGACCGACCAGTACACGTCGCGCGCCTGGGCGGCACCGGCGCCAGCCAGCGCGGCAAATGCCAGCGCTGCTCCAGCGGCCCGTGCACGCCACGATGTGAGCGAAAGGCGGGTTGTTGTCATTACGATCTCCTTGTTCATGTCGGCTTGCCGGAATCGGCGGGCCGCAGCGCGAAAACAGCACTGCTTGAAGTACTTAACGCGCGACCATGCCATCAGGATGGCCGAAAACCTTGCTCAAATTGTTTCTATTCCCGATCAAGAAGTTTCAGTTGGTAAGAACCCCGAGGCGGGCCTCGCGCCTAAAATGCCCGGATGAGTTCTTCCGACGCCACCCACACCTCCCCAGAACCGGTCAAGCCGAGTAATTTCCTGCGCCAGATCATCGAGGCCGATCTGGCCCGCGGCGCATATGCCCAGCGCCGCTGGGGCGGCAGCCCTGGCGATGCGGCCCACCACGCCGCGGGCGAGCCCGATCCGGCCAGGATACGCACCCGGTTCCCGCCCGAGCCGAACGGCTACCTGCACATCGGGCACGCCAAGAGCATCTGCCTGAACTTCGGCCTGGCGCGCGACTACGGCGGCGTCTGCCACCTGCGCTTCGACGACACCAATCCTGAAAAGGAAGACCAGGAATACGTCGACGGCATCATCGACGCCGTGCACTGGCTCGGCTACGACTGGGCCCAGCCCGGCGAGGCGCCGGGCAGCGCCGCGCCCTACCAGGCCAGCGACTACTTCGATTTCATGTACCGCGCGGCCGAATACCTGATCGTGCAGGGGCTGGCCTATGTCGACGAGCAATCGGCCGAGGAGATGCGCGCGAGCCGCGGCGACTTCACCAAGCCGGGCACCAACAGCCCGTTTCGCGACCGCACGCCGGCCGAGAACCTCGAGCGCTTTCGCGCCATGCGCGACGGCCAGCTCGCCGACGGCGCCGCAGTGCTGCGCGCGAAGATCGACATGGCCGCGGCCAATATCAACCTGCGCGACCCGGCCATCTACCGCGTGCGCCACGCCGAGCACCACAACACCGGCGACAAGTGGTGCATCTACCCGATGTACACCTTCGCGCACCCGATCGAGGATGCGCTCGAGCAGATCACGCATTCGTTCTGCACGCTGGAATTCGAGGACCAGCGCCCGTTCTACGACTGGGTGCTCGAGCACCTCGTGGCCGGCGGCCTGGTGGCCGCGCCCGCGTCGCGCCAGTATGAATTCGCACGCCTGAACCTGACCTATGTGATCACCAGCAAGCGCAAGCTCAAGCACCTGGTGGACAACGGCATCGTGCAGGGCTGGGACGATCCGCGCATGCCCACGGTGGTCGGTCTGCGCCGGCGCGGCTATACCCCGCACAGCCTGCAGACCTTCTGCGAGCGCATCGGCGTGACCAAGGACTACAGCTGGATCGACTACGCCACGCTCGAAGGCTGCCTGCGCGAAGACCTCGAGAACCAGGCGCACCGCGGCATGGCGGTGCTGGATCCGGTCAAGCTGGTGCTGGAGAACTGGGACGATGTGATGGGCGCGGGCCACCTCGAGCCCTGCACCCTGCCCGCGCTGCCGCACCCGCCCGAAGGCGAGGAACCCGTGCTGCGCCACTTCACCATGGGCCGCGAAGTCTGGATCGAACGCGAGGACTTCCAGGAAGTGCCCGCCAAGGGCTACAAGCGCCTGTTCCCCGGCAACAAGGTGCGCCTCAAGGGTGGCTACGTGATCGAATGCACGGGCTGCCGCAAGAATGACGCGGGCGAGGTCACCGAAGTGCTGGCACAGGTGGTGCCCGACACCAAGAGCGGCACGCCCGGCGCCGACAGCGTCAAGGTCAAGGCGGCCATCACCTGGGTCGGCGTGGCCGACGGCGTGGCGGCCGAAGTGCGTCTCTACGACCGCCTGTTCACCGATGCCCAGCCCGATGCGGGCGGCAAGGACTTCCTCACGCTGCTGAACCCGGACAGCCTCAAGGTCGTGACCGCGTTCGTCGAGCCCTCGCTGGCCGGCGCCGCGCCCGACACGCGCTTCCAGTTCGAGCGCCATGGCTACTTCGTCACCGACCGCCACGACCATGCGGCGGGCAAGCCGGTGTTCAACAAGATCACCGGGCTCAAGGACAGCTGGGGCAAATAAGCCCTGCTTGGTGGACGGACATGCTGGCGCGCTGCGTTTGAGCCGCGACACCCTTCGACAGGCTCAGGGCGAGCGGGTTTGCAACCGGCGCGGTGTCACCAGGGCATCGACCCAGGGTCAACGGACGCGGGGGCCTTGCGTGCGCGTGCACCCGGGACCTGCGCTCACCCATAGAAAGGCTGCCCCTGGCAGCCTTTTTTCATCTCTTTTGGAATTCAAAGCACCATGCAAGCCTTGCTCGACGCCATCGCCACGATGGAGCCCTCCACCGATGCCCGGCGCATCTTCCATGGCCGCGGCGGCCTGCACCCGGGCTGCGAGCACTGGGTGCTCGATGCCTATCCTCCGGTGCTGCTGCTGACCAGCTTCCAGCCGGTCGAGGAGGCCGACCTCGCGTCCATTGGCGCGGCACTGGCGCAGCGCTGGCAGCAGGTCGCGCCGGGCCAGCCGCTGAACTGGGTGTTCCAGTGCCGGCATGAAGGCCGCAGCGAAACCCGGCTCATGGCCGGCAGCGTGCCCGAGCCGCATGTGGTGAACGAGAACGGCACGCGCTATCGCGTGCATGTGCTCAAGGGCCAGAACCATGGCCTGTTTCTCGACATGGCCGAGGGCCGGCGCTGGGTGCGCGCGCATGTCGCAGCGCATCCCGAACGGGAGCGCCCCGGGCTCAAGGTGCTGAACCTGTTTGCCTACACCTGCGCGTTTTCCGTCGTTGCGCGCCAGGCGGGCGCGAAGCAGGTGCTCAACCTCGACATGAGCCAGGGCGCGCTGGCCATCGGCCAGCAGAACCACCAGCTCAATGAGATCAACGAGGGCGCAAGCTTTCTCGCCCACGACATCTTCAGCACCTGGGGCAAGATCACGCGCGGCGGCCCCTACCACCTGATCATCGTCGACCCGCCGAGCTACCAGAAGGGCAGCTTCGTCGCCACCAAGGACTACGCCAAGCTGATGCGCCGCCTGCCCGACCTGCTGCGCCCGGGCGGACATGCGCTGCTGTGCCTCAATGCGCCCGAGCTGGGGCAGGACTTCCTGCAGGACCAGATGCGCGCACTGGCGCCGGAGCTCGAATTCGTCGAGCGCGTGGCCAACCCGGCGGTGTTTGCCGATGTCTCGCCCGAGCGCTCGCTCAAGGTGCTGGTCTACCGCGCACCCGGCTGAGACCTACGCGGCGGCCGCGCCGCGGCGCGGCACAATCGGGCCATGCATTCGACCGCCCTGCCCCCGACTTTCTCCCGTCTTTCGCGCCGATCGGCGCTGCAAGCCCTGTGCGCCCTCGGCGCGCCGCTGCCGCTGGCTGCGCTGGCCGCGCGCGCACCTGCCTTCGAGGTCTGGCCCAACGAGTCGCGCGTGCCCGGCGGCATTGCGCGGCTGTCGCTGGGCCCTGCAGCGCAGCGCCCCAAGGTCACGGCCGGCGGGCTGCCGGTCATGGTCGTGGGCGACCCGATCGAATGGACGGCGATCGTCGGCATTCCCTTGTCGGCGGCGCCCGGCCTGCATCATGTGCAGGCGGACGCAGGCGAAGGTCCGCAGAAGCTGGAGTACCGGGTGCGCGACAAGCGCTACCAGCAGCAGCAGCTCAAGGTCGCGCCCAAGACCGTGGACCTCGCCCCCGAAGACCTCGCGCGCCACGAACGTGAACGCGCGCACCAGCAGCAGGTCATGGCGCTGTTCACCGCGCCGCAGAGCCAGGAGCTGCGCATGCAGGTGCCCGTGCCGGGCCGGCGTTCGAGTTCGTTCGGCCTGCGCCGCGTGTTCAACGGCCAGCCGCGCAATCCGCACAGCGGCATGGACATCGCGGCGGCCACGGGCACGCCGGTGGTGGCGCCGTTGCCGGGCAAGGTGGTCGATGTCGGCGACTATTTCTTCAATGGCGGCACGGTCTGGCTCGACCATGGCGCGGGCCTGCTGAGCATGTACTGCCACCTGAGCCGCGTCGATGCCAAGCCTGGCGACATGCTGCGCACCGGACAGGCGTTTGCGGCGGTGGGCGCCACGGGCCGGGTCACGGGCCCGCATCTGCACTGGGGCGTGATGCTCAACCAGACCATGGTGGATCCGGCGCTGTTCATCGACTGACAGCGCGCGCCAGCGTCATTCGTCG
Source organism: Comamonas antarctica (assembly GCF_013363755.1). Taxonomy (NCBI): domain Bacteria; kingdom Pseudomonadati; phylum Pseudomonadota; class Betaproteobacteria; order Burkholderiales; family Comamonadaceae; genus Comamonas; species Comamonas antarctica. Next base: position 1,327,190 of record NZ_CP054840.1, on the reverse strand, counting down.
GGCAGCGCTTCGGACTGCAGGAAGCGCTTGACCAGATCGAAGAAGTTCTCGTAGAACGCATCGACCGCGATGGTCTCGCTGCCGACCTTGACCATCGAATCGTTGGTGGCGGCAAACGGCAGCGACACCGACCCCAGCGCGCCCACGCCCAGGCTTGCGGAGTTGGCGCTCTTCTTCAGCGCGTAACGGTCCTGCAGCGCGGTCACGAACCCCAGGCTGACGTTGTGGTCGGCGGTTTCGGGCACGCACACCACGCGGATCAGCATCTGCAGATGCACCTCGGGCTCGGGCTGGAAACTCTTTTGCCCTTCGACCAGATCGGCGCGCGCGTTGTTGATCATGTAGCCCTGGCTCAACAGCGCCCGGCGCGCCGCTTCGCAGGTCTGTGCGGGCGTCGCGTCGAACAGCCGCGAATAGGTGGCCGTCGAGGAAAAATCCTCCTGCGAGCGGATACGCTTCATGGGTTCGCTCGTGCAGGCCCCCAGCGTCCCGGCCAGCACAAGCCATGCCACCGGCCAGAGGCTGCGCCGCCATCCGTCCATCCATGTAAGCTTCACCACCAAGCGCTCCTTGTTCTGCAAACATCTGCAAAAGTACCGTCAAATTTTATAGCACAGTGCGCCGCGCCTTGCCCGCGCCATGGCATCACGCGCGTTTGGCCTACGGGCTGCGCAAGCCACGAACGTCGCATGCCAACGGGCACTTGTCCCACAGACAACTGCCTTGCGCAACTACGCACGTCCGGTGACACTGGCGGCATCCTGCTTCTGTTACAGATGTTGCTGCGCGCAGGTTCTGCGGCAGCTCATGAGAGGAGTACCCCATGCGAATTTTCTGGAGCTTCGCGCTGTCGGCAGGCCTGGCGGCCTGCGCCGCGTCGCAGGTGCCGGCGCGCAATGCCGGCGCAGACACAGCAACCCTCGTCGGCTACCACTGGCAACTGCGCGAAGCCCGCGACGCCCAGGGCCGTTCGCAGCCCGGATGGATCCTGCCGGCGGTGCCTGCCGCCGCGGGTTCCTCGCTCGCACCACGCGCCTTGCAGCTCGATTTCGATAGCGAACGCGTAGCCGTGGCCCGGCTGTGCAATTCGCTGTCGGCGAGCTACCGGCTGCAGGGCAGCGCGCTGCAGGTCGGCCCGGTGCGCGGCACCCTGATGGCCTGCCCCGATGCCGCGGCCATGGCGCTGGAGCAAAAGGTCGGCCAGCGGCTGCCGCAGGCCAGCGGGTGGAGCATCGTGCCGCCTGCCAGTGGCACGGCGGGAACGCCCGTGCTGACGCTGACGTTTGCCGATGGCGGGCAATGGCTGCTCGACGGCACGCCCACCGATGCCACGCGCTACGGCAGCGCGGGCGAGCGCATGTTCATCGAGGTCGCGCCGGAGCGCGTGTCCTGCTCCCATCCGTTGATCCCGCAGTACCAATGCCTGCAGGTGCGCAGCGTCGAGTACGACGCCAACGGCCTGAAGACGCGCGTCGGCGCGTGGGAGAACTGGTATGGGGACATCCAGGGCTATACGCACCAGCCCGGGGTGCGCAATGTGCTGCGCATCCAGCGCTACAAAGCCAGGGACGTCCCGGCCGATGCATCTGCCTATGTCTATGTGCTGGACATGACGGTGGAATCGAAACTGGTGCGCTGACGCAGCGCTAGACACCATGCAGCCGGCGCGGCTGCATGGCTTGCCGTTCAGCGGAAACGAAAGCGCCCGTCGACGAACATCGAGGCGCGCTGGCCGCCTTCGGTGCGCTCATCGGTATAGGACCAGAAGGCCTTGACCGTACCCTGCGCGGTATCGACCACCTGGCTCACGGTGAAGCCGCTTTTCTCTATCCAGTTGAGGAAATGCAGGGTGTCGCTGAGCTGCAGATAGCTCAGGCGCTCGCGGCCTTCCGAAGTGCTGCCCTTGCAATCCGTCACCTTCCAGAACAGCACACCCTGGGGTGAGTAGTGCACTTCCGCCCGGCTGTCTGGGAAGTCGATGATGGCTTCGCGTCCCAGGAGAGAACTGGTGTGTAGCAATGACATGGGCGGGTCCTTTTCCGGTTGGGGGAGCCATTTATCAGGCAGGCTTTGGAGCCATTGTTGGATGCAAAACAAAGCTCAAAATGTGGGAATACGTGCCGTTCACCAGTCGGTTCAGTCGCATCCACGCACTGCGCCGCAAGCAGGCGGCGCGGGTTTGGCGCACAATCGACGCGCGCCGGGCCGCCCTCGAATGGCCCGCGCCCATTCAGACAGGTCCGTGCTTTGGCTTTCCCCTCCTTTCCTGCATCCGGCGCGCTGCGCCAGCCCGGTTTCGCTTCCTTTCTCACCGCCAGGCTGCTGGGCGTGTTTGCCCAGCAGATGCAAGCCGTGGTCGTGGCCTGGCAGGTCTACGACCTGACGCGCGACCCGCTGTCGCTGGCCTATGTCGGGCTGGCGCAGTTCCTGCCGATGCTGCTGCTGCTGATTCCTGCCGGCGACCTGAGCGACCGCATGAGCCGCAAGCGCATCCTGGGTGCGAGCTGGTCGGTGGCGGCGCTGTGCGCCGGGCTGCTGTTCTGGCTTTCGGCGCAGCACACCACGCAGGTCTACTGGATCTATGCGGTGCTGGTGCTGTTCGGCTGCAGCCGCGCCTTCACCGGACCGGCGATGCAAAGCCTGCTGCCGCAGATCGTCGCGCGCGAATACCTGGCGCAGGCGCTGGCCACCAACAGCATGCTGATGCGCACCGCCGCGATTGCCGCCCCGGTGCTGGGCGGCGTGCTCTATGCGCTGGGCGGCGGCATGCTGACCTATGGCTGCGCCATGGTGGCGCTGGTGCTGGCGGTGCTGATGCTGGCGCGCGTGCCGGTGCTGCATGCCGCGCCGCGCGCCGCCGTGGTCGGACGCATGTGGCAGCGTTTCGGCGACGGCATCCAGTTCATCCGCGGCCGGCCCATCGTCCTGGGCACGATTTCGCTCGACCTGTTTGCGGTGCTGCTGGGCGGCGTGATCGCGCTGCTGCCGATCTACGCGCATGAAGTGCTCAAGGTCGGGCCCGAGGGACTGGGCATGCTGCGCAGTTCGATGGCCATTGGCGAAGTGGCCACGGGGCTGTGGCTCAGCGCGCGCCCGGTGCGCCGCCACGTCGGCCGCGTGATGTTTGCCGCGGTCGCGGTGTTCGGCCTGGCCAACCTGGTGTTCGCGCTCTCGACCTGGTTCTGGCTGTCGGCGGCGGCGCTGATGCTCGCCGGCGCGGCCGACATGGTCAGCGTCTACATCCGCTCGGCGCTGGTGCAGTTCTCGACGCCCGACCACATGCGCGGCCGCGTCAATGCCGTCAACATGCTGTTCATCGGTTCTTCCAATGAACTCGGCGAGTTCCGGGCGGGCAGCAGCGCGGCGCTGCTGGGCGCCGTGCCCGCGGCCATTGCCGGCAGCCTGTGCACGCTGGCCGTGGTCGGCGGCTGGATGGCCTGGTTCAAACCCCTGCGCGAGGTCGACAGGCTCGAGGATGCCGCGCCGGCCGACAAGGCCTGAGCCGCGAAAACCCGCGCGCTTTTTTCCGATGACCCCCGCCCTGCACGATCCCTTGGCTGCAGCCGCGCCCGCGCTGCAGGTGCTCTGGCGCGACGCGCACCTGATCGCGGTCTACAAGCCCGCAGGCTGGCTGGTGCACCGCACCGGCCTCGATGCGCATGAGACCCGCTTTGTCATGCAGACGCTGCGCGACCAGATCGGCCAGCGCGTGTTTCCCGTGCACCGGCTCGACAAGGGCACCTGCGGCGTGCTGGTCATGGCGCTGCATGCCGATGCCGCGCGCGCGCTGACCCACGCATTTGCCACCCAGCAGACGCGCAAGCGCTATCTGGCGCTGGTGCGCGGCTGGCTGCCCGCCGAACTCCATGTGGACCACGCGCTCAAGCCCGACGACGCGCCCGAGGACGCGCCGGTGCAATCCGCGCAGACCCTACTGCGCTGCCTGGCGCGGCTGGACTGGCCCGAAGCCTATGACCCGCGCCATGCGGGCACGCGCGTGTCACTGGTCGAAGCCATGCCGCTGACCGGCCGGCGCCACCAGATCCGGCGCCATCTGAAGCATGTCGCCCATCCCATCATTGGCGATGCCACGCATGGCAAGGGCCCGCTCAACCGCTGGTGGGCCGAGCGCCTGGGACAGCAGCGGCTGTGGCTGCATGCTCAGGCGCTGAGCCTGCCGCATCCGGTCAGCGGGGAGATGCTGCACTTGCAGGCGGATTGGCATGCGCTGTCGGCGCAGGTCGCCGAGGTGCGCGACTGGCAGGCCGTGTTGGCGCTGCCGGGATGGGTTACTGCGCCGCCTGCGGATGCAGCGGCACCGGCGCCGGCTCCGCCACGAACGACCCGCTGAGCAGCTCGCCCAGGCGCGCGATCGGCATCTTGAAGCCGCAAGCCTGCGCATGGCCGCCGCCGCCCATGGATTCGGCCAGGGGAATGCAGTTGAATTCCGAACGCGAGCGCAGGCCGACCTTGACGCCGCTGGTGCTCGCATGCCACATCAGCGCAAAGCTGCCGCTTTGCTTGGCCAGCAGATCGCCGACCTGGCTGTGGAACATGCCGGGCGCATTGACCATCAGCCCGGCCACGCCGTTGAAGACCACGGGCTGGGCGCCTTCGGCGATGTCGGCGCAGAGCTTCTGGTACTTCTCGTCCATCGCATCGCCGCGCGCCATGAAGGCCGCTTCCTGCTCGGGCGTGAACGCCGCGATCTCGGCCCAGCGCTCGAAGCTGCGCGGCTCCATGTCGAGTGCGGCGAGAAACGCCGGGCTCTCGGGGTACTGCCAGGTCCAGATGTCGCGGTCTTCGATGCAGCGGATCAGCGCCGGCACCGGTTTGTCGAACTGGAAGAACTCCCAGGCCAGGCGCGCGCCCGACTTGTTCATGTCGAAGTGCACCACGCCGCAGCGGCAGGCGTAGCCATGCAGCTTCTCGGCGGCGCTCTTGTGGTGGTCAAGCAGCACCAGCTTGGCCACGCGCGCTTCGATCTCGGCCAGCAGCTCGGGGCCGAAAGCGAAGTCCAGCACATAGACCGCGCGGGCGTCGAGATCGCCCAGGTCGTCGGCGGTGTTGATCTCGCCATGGTCGAGGCCGCGGAACTCGGCCTCTCCTTCATAGAAGAGCCAGGCGGCCAGCGCCGCGCCGAAGCCATCGGGGCAGCGGCGGCCATGGTAGAGGATCAGGGGCCGGGGGTCGTTCTTCGCTGGACCGACCAGCAGCTGCAGGGGCAAAATGGTTTTCATATGGGCGCCGATTGTCGCGTGTCTGGCCGGCAGGCGCTTGAAGGCTGCGCAGCGCCCGCATCAATCTTCGTCGTCATCCTGGTCCTCGTCCCAGTCATCGTCCTGATCGGGCACCAACTCCTCGATCACCAGTTCGCGGTAGTGGAAAGCCGCCGTGGCGCCATAGGCGTTGAGCACATCGGCCACCTCGTGCGCATCGTCGCGGCCCAGCGCCACCAGCAGCCCATGCTGGCCCTGCTGCGCCAGCTCGCCGATGCGCTGCACGATCTCGCCCTCGAGGCCGACCGACTGCAACTCGTTCTCCTCGACCCCGAGCGTCGGCACGATGTCGGCGAGGATCGCCTCGGGCGTGGCATGGCGCACCGCGCCGTCATAGCCCAGCGCATGCAGCGCGTCGGCCGCGGCATGGGCCACGTCGTCGCTGGGAACCATGGCAAACACATGGCCCGTAGGGTAGAAAACACCTCCCATGGAGGTCATGCTGGAATCGAGAGAAAACGGGGTCATGGACATCTCCTCGGCATCGGTCACCCCACTAAACCACAAGCTCCGCGTCTTGGCTATAGGCGGATGCAGCGAAACGCGGGCGCCCCGGGCGTAGGCCTGGGCGCACATGCTTTGCCGGCGTGCACTGCCGCGTCGCGTCATCGCGATGGCGCACAGTGCCGCATGGGACAGCAGGCGGCGCGGCCGTCGCGCCGCGTCCCGCAAGGATCTTTCAATGGACAGCTGGTGGAATCAGGTAACCCGCACCGTGGCCTCGGAATTTGCGGACGTGACGGATGTCGAGCAGACCACGCGCGTGGTGCTGCGGCTGGTGCTGGCCGCGCTGCTGGGCGGCCTGCTGGGCTGGCAACGCGAGATCCACGGCAAGGCCGCAGGTATCCGCACCCATATGCTGGTATCGATGGGCGCGGCGCTGATCGTGATGGTCGGCCAGCAGGCGGGCGGCAATGCGGCCGACCTGAGCCGCGTGCTGCAGGGCCTGATTGCCGGCGTCGGGTTTCTCGGCGCCGGCACCATCCTCAAGACCGAACGCCATGGCGAGGAAACCGACCAGGTCAAGGGCCTGACCACCGCCGCCGGCATCTGGCTCACGGCGGCCATCGGCGCCTGTGCCGGCATCGGCAAGGAGGTCACGGCCCTCTTGAGCGCCGGGCTGGCCTTTGCGGTGTTGAGCCTGGTGCCGCTGATCGCGCCCGCAGTACGCGCCGCGGCTGCGGAGAACGCGGCCGCGCACAACGCCAAGCCGCCGCAAGATACCGACTCCGAGCGTTAAGACCGCGGCGCGGGCTGTGCCATTGGCCCGGCCGCGGGCCGGTCCATCCCGCGCGCTGGATAATGCTTGCTTGATTGTGATTTGCCGCAGCCACCGGCAATGCCTGCCGGTGCAGCGTTGCGGCCTCTTGTATGCAAACGACTCCCGACATCACTCCCCATCTTGGCCAGTTGCTGCGCTTTCGCCATGACCTGCACGCCCATCCCGAGCTCAAGTACGAAGAGCACCGCACGGGCGACAAGGTCGCCGCCTATCTGACGGCGCTGGGCCTGAAGGTGCACCGCGGCCTGGGGCAGACCGGCGTGGTCGCCACCATCCATGGCAGGGGCCGCAGCGCCGAGAATCCGGGGCGCAGCATCGGCATCCGTGCCGACATGGACGCGCTGCCGGTGCAGGAGCTCAACCAGTTCGGCCACATCAGCACCCATCCGGGCCGCATGCATGCCTGCGGCCACGACGGCCACACCACCATGCTGCTGGGCGCGGCCACGCTGCTCGCGCAGCAGCCCGACTTCGACGGCTCGGTGCACCTGATCTTCCAGCCCGGCGAGGAAGGCGGCGCGGGCGCGCGCGCCATGATGGAAGACGGCCTGTTCACGCTGTTTCCCTGCGAGGCGGTGTTCGCGCTGCACAACTGGCCGCTGCTGCCCGCGGGCAAGATGGCGGTGCGCGTCGGCCCGATCATGGCGTCGGCGCTGCGCTTCGAGATCCGCATCACCGGCAAGGGCGGCCACGCCGCCATGCCGCACACCACGCTCGACCCGATTCCCGTGGCCTGCGCGCTCGTGGGCCAGCTGCAGACGCTGGTGTCGCGCAGCACCGACCCGCTGGACAGCTCGGTGCTGACCGTCGGCCAGATCAATTCCGGCACGGTGGAAAACATCATTCCCGACACCGCGGTGATCTACGGCACGGTGCGCACGCTCAAGACCAGCACCGAGAAGATGATGATCGAAGGCCTGCACCGCATGAGCGAGCATGTGGCCGCGGCGCACCAGTGCCAGGCCGAAGTCATCATCAAGCCCGGCTACCCCAACACCACCAACCACGCGCACGAAGCCCGCTTCATGGCCAGCGTCATGCGCGAGATCGTCGGCGACGAGAATGCCGATGGCGATATCCTGCCCGCGCTCACGGCCGAGGACTTCGGCTTCATGCTTGAAGTGGTGCCCGGCGCCTACGGCTGGATCGGCAACGGCCCGAACGGCCAGGCCGGCGTGGGCCTGCACAACCCGGCGTATGACTTCAACGACGAGAACCTGGACCGCGGCCCGCGCTTCTGGGACCTGCTGGCGCGCCGCTGGTTCGAGACCCCGGCGGTGAAGTAACAGCCGGCCGGCTCAGGTGCCGGCGTCAGGGGCGGGTCGTGGTCCACGCCCGCCCTTTTTGTTTTTCGCGCGCGCGTCCTTCTTGGCCTGGCGCTGCGCGTCGAGCTCCATGCCCTTGGCAAACCACTCCTCGTATTCCTGCGGCGTCTCGAGCGTGATCCGGCCCAGGTTGTGGATGCGGAAATCGGTGATCACGATCTCGGCGGCCTTTTGCAGGTTCACGCGCCCGCCGCTCATCACCGCGCCGCGCTTGCGGCCGATGGCCTCGAGCAGTTCGTCGTCGGGCAGCGCGGCGATTTCGGCGTCGTCCTGCGTGAGCTTGTAGCGCTCGCGCAGGTGGGCGGCGTAGTTGCGCTGCGCATAGCGCAGGAATTCCAGCGCCACCAGTTCCTCGTCATACGCATTGCGGCCCACGGCGCCGCTCACCGCGAGGTTGTAGCCGCTTTGCTCGACGGCAATGCGCGGCCAGAGCATGCCCGGCGTGTCCCACAGATAGAAGTCATCGGCCAGCACGATGCGCTGCTCGAGCTTGGTCACGCCGGCCTCGTCGCCGGTCTTGGCCTGGCCCTTGTTGCTCATCGAGTTGATCAGCGTCGACTTGCCGACGTTGGGAACGCCGCAGATCAGCACCCTCATCGGCTTGGCCATGCCGCCGCGCCCCGGCGCGAGCAGCTGGCAGGCCTCGATCAGGCGGCGCGTGGGCGCGGGCTCCGACGCATCGAGCGCCACGGCGCGGGTTTCGGGCTGGGCGTTGTACCAGGCCAGCCACTGCACGGTACGCTCCGGGTCGGCCACATCCTGCTTGTTGAGGACCTTCAGCCGCGGCTTGTGGCCCGTGAGTTCCTGCAGCAGCGGGTTGGCGCTCGAGCCCGGCAGGCGCGCATCCAGCACTTCAATGACCACGTCAATGTCCTTGATGCGCTCGGCAATCGCCTTGCGTGTGAGATTCATGTGACCGGGAAACCATTGAATGGCCATGGGGCAATACTTTCTGAAGATTCGTCGCTGACAAGGGGCGCAAGGATAATCGGGTTCTGCATTTTTCACGCACCCGTTCCCTCATGCCCACACCAAACTCCATTGCCGCCCAGCACCAGGCCAACAACGACCTGCTGATCAAGGGCGTGACCTGCGCCATCATCGGCCTGGTCATCCTGGTCGCGCCATTCTTCATGCAGGCCAGCGACCTGCGCAACATTTTCCTGCAGGGACATATCGTCGGCTGGTTCGCGCTGATCCTGGGTGCGGCCTTCGTGGTCCAGGGCGTGCTGCGCCGGCGCAAGACCGCAGCCATCGAAGCCATGCTCGAACCCAAGACCACCTATACCGCCGAGCGCAAGAAGAACCGGCGCTGATGGACGCTGCGGCTCCCGCGCTGCAGGCCGCGCTGGCGGCGTTTGCGCGCTATGAAGCACTGGCCGCCGAGGCCGGCGTCGCCCTGCGGCCCGCGCCCGCGCAGCCCACCAGTTGCTGCGGCCGCGGCTGCAACGGCTGCGTCTGGGAAGGTTTCTACGGCGCCGCCACGTTCTGGGTCGAGGATGCACAGGCCGCGTTGTCTGGCATGGCCTGAGCGGCGACCGGCTACCCTAAGGTCTGCGGCGCCATGAAGCGCTGGCGCCATTCCTCGAACGGCAGCGTATCGCCCTGCTCGCGCGCGCGCTGCTCGGCCACCGATTGCAGCGCCTGCGCCTCGGCGCGCGCCTGCTGCCCGGCGGACCAGGGCAGGTCCAGCAGCACCTCGCGCGCGAGTTCGGACTGCGCCAGCGTGAACGCCATGAAGCTGCGCTCATGCTGCTCGACCATCGTGCGCAGCACCTGGGCCGAAGGCGTCGTATCGGGCTGCGCCACGCGTGCACGCGCCTGGGCCAAGGCCTGGCTATAGTCGCTGCAGCCATGCGCGGCATCGAGCGCCGCGGCCAGCGGCACGCAGGCGGTGAGCACTTCGTCGGCCCAATCGCTGAGCAAGACTTCGTGGCCGCCGCGCTTGAGGCACAGGCCGGGCTCGCGGCCGCGCTCGGCCGCCAGGTGCTGGTTGTGCTTGAGTTCGGCAATTTCCGCGGGCGTATCGGGCGGGCTGTCGCTTTGCAGGCAGTGCAGCAGGAACACGTCCAGCATGCGCATGGTGCTTTGGGCGATGCCTACCGGCTCGAAGGGATCGAGGTCCATGAGCCGCACCTCGACATACTCCACGCCGCGTTCGCGCAGCGCATGCAGCGGGCGCTCGCCGCTGCGCACCGTGCGCTTGGGCCGGATGGTGCCGTAGAACTCGTTCTCGATCTGCAGCAGGCTGGTGCCGAGCTGGTTGTAATCGCCGCCGGGGTTGCGAATGCCCAGCTGTTCATAGGCCGGATAGGGCTGGGTCAGCGCCTCGTGCAGCGACCGGGCATAGCCGCCCAGGCCGTTGTAGCTGACGTTGATCGCTGCCTGGGCGTCGCTCTGGTAGCCCAGCCGGCCCATGCGCAGCGAGGTGGCATGCGGCAGATGCAGCGTGTGGCCTTTGGCATCGAGGGGCTGCAGGCTGTGCTCGCGGCCGTCGACAAAGCACGAACACAGCGCCGGCGACGAACCGAACAGATACAGCAGCACGAACGCATGGCGGCGGAAATTGCGGATCAAGGCGAAGTACTGGTCGCTGTCCACACCGGGCATGGACCAGTTGTAGTGGATGCCCGAGATCATCTGCATGCGCCGGCCATAGCGGTGGCCCAGGCCCATGCGGTAGACGCTTTTCGAGCGCCCCGCGTTCGACGAGCCATAGCGCGCCAGCGGAATGGTCTCGTCCGTGGGCAGGCCGCAGGGCATGCTCGACACCCAGAGCATTTCGTCGCCCGCCTGGCGCAGGCTGTGATAGACATGCTGGTGGACTTCGACCAGTTCGTCGAGGCATTGGGCGACGCCCAGGTGGGCGCCGGTGATCAGCTCGATCTGCGACTCGCTGTAATCGGTGGTGATGTGCGGGTGCGTCAATGCTGAACCGAGGGCGGCAGGATGCGGTGTCAGCGCCAGCCCTCCGTCAGGCAGTGCGCGCAGCCCTTCCTTCTCGATGCCGCGGCGGATCTGCGCCAGGCGGTCGGAGGAAGGGACTGGCAAGGGCTCCTGCGATTTGTTCATTCTTGGGTACCGATTCAACTGTTTTGGAGCCGGCGCACGATGCATGCCCGGCCCGGACGCTCTGATCATAGAGAAATGCCTTGGAGCACGCCGCGCGCGGCGGCGAAATCACGTGCGCACGGCCTGTCTCCCTACAGCTCGCGCACGGCCGCGCGCAGATTGTGGTGGGGTTTTGTAACAGAAACCTATGGCACTGCGCTGACCATTGCTGACACCACCAAAGGCTTTGCTCAAAAAACAGGCAGGCTGTCACGCCGCATACAAAGTTGTTACCGCGTTCACTGGACAAGCATGTGCACAACTTCCATTTTTTGCCGATAAAACACTGCAAGTCATTGATTTCAAAAGAGGCAGGGTGGGCTGCACAAAAAACAGGCAAGCTCGCTGCAACCAGTTCAGAGGGCTTCAGAGGGAAAGGCGGGGTGCCGCGAGCAAGGGTTAACCCTTCACCGGTTTGCAGTTATGCCCGGCAAAGCGGGACAATCGTGTGGATAAGTCCGGGCCATCGCTGCAGGAGCCGCGCAAGCTGTTGATTTGCGTGGAATTTGTCCGCGATGCCCAAAAACCAGGCAGCCTGCAGCCTGCGGCATGCTCCAATTCCGGTTCTGCATCTCTTTTCCCACCTGCGCATGAGCTCGCCCTTCACTCCCGATTTCTTCATCGCCAAACTCACCCCCAGCGGCCAGCAATGCGACGCCTGGGCCGACCAGCCGCTGCTGCATTCGCTCGAGGCCGGCTCCATCGACTGGCCCAGCTCTTGCCGCAATGGCACCTGCCGCACCTGCCTCGGCACGCTGGTGTCGGGCAGCGTGCGCTACGAAATCGAGTGGCCGGGCCTGAGCGAGGATGAAAAGGCCGAGGGCTGCGTGCTGCCCTGCGTCGCCTACCCGCTGGGCGACGTGGTGCTCGAAGACCCTACGCGCTGAGCTTGCAGCCACGGCTTGGCGCGGTGCACGCGCGGCTGGATTAAAATGCCGGTTTGAGGTTGGTTGCCATCCGGCATCCGCCCTGAAGCGGCCAGCCCGCATCGATCGTTCTTTGGGGGCACTGCAGTGCCAGCGACAGTTCTCCCAGGAATGCCCGCTGCCTGGTCCGATTGCACCGGCATCCGAAGAAAGCCCGACATGACCTCCCCCCTGCATCCCGTAGCCATCTCTCCGGTGGAAGACATCATTGCCCACATGCGCGCCGGCCGCATGGTGGTGCTGATCGATGAAGAAGACCGCGAAAACGAAGGCGACCTGGTGCTGGCCGCCGACCATGTCACGCCCGAGGCGATCAATTTCATGGCGCGTTTTGGCCGCGGCCTGATCTGCCTCACGCTCACGCGCGAACGTTGCGAACTGCTCAAGCTGCCGCCCATGGCCACGCGCAACGGCACCAAGCACTCCACCGCCTTCACGGTCTCCATCGAAGCCGCCGAAGGCGTCACGACGGGCATTTCCGCCGCCGACCGCGCGCGCACCGTGCAGGCCGCGGTGGCCGCCAACGCCCAGGCCGACGACCTGGTCCAGCCCGGCCATATCTTTCCCTTGCAGGCCGTGCCTGGCGGCGTGCTGATGCGCGCCGGCCATACCGAAGCCGGCTGCGACCTGGCCGGCATGGCCGGCTGCAGCCCCGCGGCCGTGATCTGCGAGATCATGAAGGACGACGGCACGATGGCGCGCCTGCCCGATCTGCAGCTGTTTGCCGCCGAGCATGGCCTGAAGATCGGCACCATTGCCGACCTGATCCAATACCGCAGCCGCACCGAATCGCTGCTGCAGGTCGTCGACAGCCGCCCGCTGCAGACCCCGTTCGGCGAATTCACGGTGCGCGTGTTCCGCGACCAGCCCAGCCATTCCGTGCACCTGGCCCTCGTCAAGGGCAGCTGGAACGCCGATGACGAGGTGCCGGTGCGCGTGCACGAGCCGCTGTCGCTGCTGGACCTGCTTGAAGTCGACCGCGAGATGCACTCGTGGAGCCTTGACAGCAGCCTGCGCTACCTCGACGCGCAAGGCCGCGGCGTGGCCGTGCTGCTCAACTGCGGCGAAAGCGCAGAGCAGTTGCTGGCGCAGTTCGACGGCAGCGCGCGTTCGGCGCAGGCGCCCGAGCGCGGCCGCATGGACCTGCGCACCTACGGCATCGGCGCGCAGATCCTGCGCGACTGCGGCGTGCACAAGATGCGTTTGATGGGCAACCCGCGCCGCATGCCCAGCATGACCGGCTACGGCCTCGAGATCACTGGCTACATCCCCAAGGAATAACAACATGTTTGGCGCAGAACAGGGCATCGGCCCGCAACTCGACGGCGCAGGCTTGCGCATCGGCATCGTCCAGGCCCGCTTCAACGAAAGCATCACCAACGCGCTCGCGGCGGCCTGCCGCGCCGAGCTGCTGGCACTGGGCGTGCAGGAAGAGAACATCGACCATGTGCAGGTCCCGGGCGCACTGGAAGTGCCCGTGGCGCTGCAGGCCATGGCCGAACGTGAGCAGTACGACGCCCTGGTGGCGCTGGGCTGCATCATCCGGGGGGAGACATACCACTTCGAGCTGGTGGCCAACGAATCGGGCGCGGGCGTGACGCGCCTGTCGCTGGACTACCAGCTGCCGATCGCCAACGCGATCATCACCACTGAAAACATGGAGCAGGCCATTGCGCGCCAGACCGACAAGGGCCGCGATGCAGCCCGCGTGGCGGTCGAAATGGCACAGCTGCTCGACACCCTGAACTGACATGAGCGAAGAACAATCCTCCGCGGCCGCAGGCCGCCCGCCGCGCCAGTCGCGCACCGGCAACACCAGCACCGGCGCGCGCAAGGCAGCCTCGAAATCGAACCGCAGCCGCGCGCGCGAATTCGCGCTGCAGGCGCTCTACCAGCATCTCGTGGGCCGCAACGATGCGACCGCCATCGACATGTTCACGCGCGACCTGGCCGGCTTCCACAAGGCCGACACGGCGCATTACGACGCGCTGCTGCACGGCTGCATCACGACCGAAGCCGAGCTCGACGCGCTGATCGTGCCCAAGCTCGATCGCCAGCTCGCCGAGATCTCGCCCATCGAGCATGCGGTGATGTGGATCGGCACCTATGAGTTCCTGCACTGCCCCGATGTGCCCTGGCGCGTCGTGCTCAACGAGTGCATCGAACTGGCCAAGGAATTTGGCGGCACCGACGGCCACAAATACGTCAACGCCGTGCTCAACGGCCTCGCGCCCAGCCTGCGCAGCGTCGAAGTCGCGGCCGACAAGGCCGCGGGCTGACAGGCTCCGGGCCGCAGCCGGTGCGCAGCGCGCGCACCGCTGGCCGCGGCTGCCGTTTTCCGTTCCCGACAACGCCCTCCCGCCCATGCAAGTTTCAAACCGCGCGCAGCGCATTGAGCCGTTTTATGTGATGGAAGTGGCCAAGGCCGCCCAGGCCCTGGCACGCGAGGTGGCGCACACCAGCGAGCCGATGATCTTCCTGAACATCGGCGAACCCGACTTCACCGCGCCGCCGCTGGTGCAGCAGGCCGCGGCGCGCGCCGTGGCCGAAGGCCAGACGCAATACACGCCGGCGCTGGGCCTCGACGCGCTGCGCGAGCGCATCAGCCAGTGGTATGCGCAGCGCTTCGGCGCCGATGTGCCCGCGCGGCGCATCGTCGTCACGGCCGGCGCCTCGGCCGCGCTGCAGCTGGCCTGCCTGGCGCTGGTCAATGCGGGCGACGAGATCCTGATGCCCGACCCGAGCTATCCGTGCAACCGGCATTTCGTGAGCGCGGCCGAGGGCACTCCGGTGCTGATTCCCACCACGGCCGCCGAGCGTTTCCAGCTCAGCGCCGACAAGGTCGCCGAGGCCTGGGGCGAGAAGACGCGCGGCGTGCTGCTGGCCTCGCCGTCGAATCCCACGGGCACCTCGATCGCGCCCGACGAGCTGCGCCGCATCCACGACGTGGTGCGCGCGCGCGGCGGGCTGACGATCATCGACGAGATCTACCTGGGGCTGTCCTACGATCCGGCCTACTCCCAGACCGCGCTGGCGCTGGGCGAGGACCTGATCAGCATCAACAGCTTCAGCAAGTACTTCAACATGACCGGCTGGCGCCTGGGCTGGATGGTCGTGCCCGAGGCGCTGGTGCCGGCCATCGAGCGCGTGGCGCAGAACCTGTTCATCTGCGCCAGCACCATTGCCCAGCATGCGGCGCTGGCCTGTTTCGAGCCCGACAGCATTGCCGAGTACGAGCGCCGCCGCGCCGAATTCAAGGCGCGCCGCGATTACTTCATCCCGGAACTGGACAAGCTCGGCCTGCGCGTGCCGGTCATGCCCGATGGCGCGTTCTACGCCTGGGCCGACTGCAGCGACGCCGCGCGCAAGCTGGGTGTGGAGGGCAGCTGGGACTTCGCGTATGCGCTGATGCAGCGCGCGCACCTGGCGATCACGCCGGGGCGCGACTTCGGCAGCCATGAGACGGCGAATTACGTGCGCTTTTCCACGGCCAATTCGCTGCCCCAGCTGCAGGAGGCGGTGCGCCGCCTGCAGGTGCTGCTGGGCTGAGCGCGCATGGATTTCGCTCTCCCGATCCGCGTCTACTGGGAAGACACCGATGCCGGCGGCGTCGTGTTCTATGCCAACTACCTGAGGTTCTACGAACGTGCGCGCACCGAATGGCTGCGCTCGCTGGGTATCGAGCAGCAAAAGTTGCGGGAACAAACCGGCGGCATGTTTGTCGTAACCCAGGCGCAGGTCGAGTACCTGCGGCCCGCGCGGCTCGACGACCAACTTTTGGTTACCGCGCGCTTGGAGGCCAGTGGCCGTGCGTCGATGACAATACGCCAGCAAGCTTTCCTGGAAACGACCTCCGGTGCGCTGCTCAGCGAAGCTTCGATACGCATCGGCTGGGTCAATGGCGCGAACATGCGTCCGATGAGAATACCGATCAGCCTTCTGGAACAACTTTCATGAACTCCCATAACATGTCCATTTTCAGCCTGGTCCTGCAGGCCAGCTGGGTCGTGCAGCTCGTCATGCTGGCCCTCGTGGCCGCATCGGTGGCCAGCTGGGCGGCGATCTTCCGCAAGTCCAACCTGCTCAAGCGGGTGCGCGCGTTCAACGACGCGTTCGAGCA
This sequence comes from Comamonas antarctica, assembly GCF_013363755.1. Lineage (NCBI taxonomy): Bacteria > Pseudomonadati > Pseudomonadota > Betaproteobacteria > Burkholderiales > Comamonadaceae > Comamonas > Comamonas antarctica. The sequence continues at coordinate 1,311,147 of NZ_CP054840.1, read as the reverse complement.
GGAATTCTGGTCGGGCACCAGCCTCAACGACCTCTACGCCTCGGCTGCGCAGAACGCCAAGCGCGGCGGCCCGATGGAACGCATCTTCGCCAGCGGCATGCGCGAATACCAGAAGCTGCGCGAGCGCCGCATCGGCGACGTCTCGACGCTGATGGACGGCACGCGCCGCGCGATGCGCGCCAGCCTGCAGCGCGAAATGGACGAGATCGAAGCCGGCCTGCCCTTCCTGGGCTCAGTGGGCTCGGTGTCGCCCTATGTCGGCCTGTTCGGCACGGTGTGGGGCGTGATGCACGCGTTCACCGGCTTTGCCAGCATGGAGCAGGTCACGCTGGCCACGGTGGCGCCGGGCATCGCCGAAGCGCTGGTGGCCACGGCCATGGGCCTGTTCGCGGCCATTCCCGCCGTCACCGCCTACAACCGCTTCGCGCACCAGACCGACCGCGTGGCCAACCAGCTCGATACCTTCATCGAGGAGTTCTCCAACATCCTGCAGCGCAACGTGGGCGCCACCGCGAGCAGCACCGCGTCCGGCCACTGAGCTGCCACCAGGAGCCAACCCATGCCTGCAGTGTCCTCCCGTGGCGGCCGCCAGCGCCGCACCGTCAATGAAATCAACATGGTGCCGTTCATCGACGTGATGCTGGTGCTGCTGATCATCTTCATGGTGACGGCGCCGATGCTCACGCCCGGCGCGATCAACGTGCCCAGCGCGGGCAAGGCCTCGCGCGTGCCGACCGAGAACCTGGCGCGCATCCTGATCGACAAGGACGGCTCGATCCGCCTCAAGACCGGCAGCAGCGAGCAGGTGGTGCTGCTCAACGAACTGGGCTTTGCCGCCAAGGCCTGGCAGGCGCAGCAGCCCGCCGACGACAGCGCCGTCGTGATCTCCGCCGACAAGACGCTCAGCTACGACACCGTCATGCAGACCATGGCCCAGTTGCAGCGCGCCGGCGTGAAGCGCGTGGCGCTTGACGTCAAATCCAGCCAGTAAAGCCTTTGCCTCCCATGCCACGTCCGCCAGAACACGATCCCTTCGCCCCGCCTCCACCGCCGCCGCGCCTGCGCGCCTGGCTTCTGGCGATCGTGGCGCACGGCCTGCTCGTGGCGGCGCTGCTGTGGGCGGTGCGCACGCCACCCGCCATGCAGGAGGCCGCCGTCGAGGCAGAGATCTGGTCGGCCCTGCCGCAGGAAGCGGCTCCGCCGGCGCCCACGCCCGAGCCGACGCCAGCGTCCGAGCCGAAACCCGAACCCGAAGTGAAGCCCGAGCCGCCACCACCGCCACCGCCGCCCGTGGTGGCGCCACCGCCGCCGCCGCCCCCAGCCGTGGCGCCAAAGGACGACGACAACGAAGCCGAGATCGCGCTGGAGCGCAAGAAAAAGCGCGAAGCCGCCGAAAAGGCCGAGCGCGAAAAGGCCGAAAAAGCCAAGGCCGAGCGCGAGAAGAAGGAACAGGAGCGCCGCGAAAAACTCGAGGCCGAGAAGAAGGAACGCCTGGAGAAGGAAAAAGCCGAGAAGGCGGAAAAGGCCAAGCAGGAAAAGGCCGATCGGGCCAAGCAGGAAAAGGCCGATAAGGCCAAGGCCGAGCGCGAGGAAAAAGCGCGTGAGGAAAAGGCACGCGAAGAAAAAGCGCGCGCGGAAAAAGCCGAGAAGGAAGAAAAGGCCAAGGCCGAGAAAGCCAAGGCCGACAAGGCGGCCGCGGACAAGCGCAAGAAGGAAGAAGCCGCCAAGGAAGCCAAGGAGGCCGAAGCACGCCGTGCGGCCAATGTGGCGCGCATGCAGGCCGCGGCCGGCGCCGGCTCCGAATCCTCGCGTGGCAGCGCCGAGCGCGCCAGCAGCCCGAACCAGGGCCAGGGCAATGGCTCGGCCACGGGCGGGCCTTCGGCCGGCTATGGCGCCAAGGTCGCGGCCAAGGTCAAGCCCAACATCGTCTATCCAGATGACGTCGCCGGCAACCCGCGCGCCGAAGTCGCGGTGCGCACCTCGCCCGACGGCACCATCGTCAGCGTGCGCGTGACCCAGTCCAGCGGCAACGCGGCCTGGGATGAAGCCGTGGTGCGCGCGCTGCACAAGACCGATACGCTGCCGCGGGACATCAACGGACGGGTGCCGAGTTCGCTGACGATCGGCTTCCGGCCGCGCGACTGACGACCGGGGCTGGCGGGCGCTAGAACGCCTCGCCGATATAGAAATAGACGGCGTGGCCGTCGCGTCCGACGGCCACGTCGACGCTGACGTTCACGCCGTATTTCTTGCTGGCCATCCAGCGCAGGCCGGCGCCGGCCGACGGCAGCTGCGTTTCCTTGAACAGCTCGGAGTACTTGCGGGCGACGGCGCCCGTGCCGGCAAAGAACACCGCGCCAAAGCGCTCGCCGAAATGCCAGCGCAGCTCGGCTTGCGCCGCATAGAGATTGCGGTCGCGGTATTGCCCGGTCGGATAGCCGCGCAAGTCCTTTTGCGCGCCATAGAGGCACAGTTCGGGAAACGGCACGCGGCCATCCACGGCGCAGGTCGAGACCCGGCCGGCCAGCGTCCAGCGCGGGTTCAGCGGCCAATACCTCGCATACCCGGCGCGCAGATTGCGGTAGCTCAGGTCGCTGCCCAGGCTGGGGCTGGAGAAGCCGATGCGCAACGTGGCGTAATCGCCCTTGCGCGGCATGAACTGGTTGTCGCGCGTGTCGTAGTCGAGCGCCGGGCCCAGCAGCACGGTGCGGTGGTCCAGGTCGATGGCAGGCAGGCTCACGCCCAGCCGGTTGCCGACTTCGCTCAGATCGAGCTCGGTCTTGATGTGCGTGCTTTGCAGGCGCAGGCCGAGGAAGAGGTTCTTGGTGACGCCGTACAGCGCCTGCGCCAACACCACGTCGCCGGAGTCGCGCGTGGGCACCGAGATGCCCTGCTCGCCCGCCGCGGAGCCGATGCCGTAGAAGCGCAGGTTCATGTCGGCTTTGCCGGCAAATGCCAGCACCCGCAGCCGGTCCTCGAGAAAGCTCGCCTGCTGGAAGGCGCCATAGGCATGGCTGCCATTGCTGGTGGCCAGCACGCCTGCCCCCGTGACCCAGGGCCGCTCGCTGCCGTTGGGGTTGTAGAGCGCGGCCGCGGCCAGTGTGAGCCCGGTGCCCAGCATCGGGTCCGACATCGGGATCGGCATGACCACGAAGCTGGGCTTGCGGTCCACCGGGTGCGGGCCCGCGGTCTCCTGCGTGCGCACCGCCTGGGTCTCGATCTGGTCGCCCAGCGCCGCGGTGCTCTGGCCCCAGGCCGCGCCGCAAGACAGCAACAGCGCGCAGGCCCCGCCGAGCCGCCGGGTGCGCCGGCTAGCGCGGTGGGTTGACGACCACATAGGTCACCGAACTGCCCTGCATCTGCGGCTGGTACCAGGTGTTGCCGCACTGGCTGTAGGAAATGCCGTTGACCACGACGGTGTTGCAGTTGGGCGGCACGGAACGCACCATCGAGCCGATCACCGCGCCGGTCACCACAGCGGCGGTGGTCACGGCCGCCGCCGTGGCCCAGGGATGGTAGTGGTCGTCCACGTCGACGTCGATATCGACATGGTGGTTCACGTTGACATTGCGGGGCGGGATGGGATGACCGGGCGGCGGCGGCGGGCGGTTCTGGTGCACGGAGGTGCGCGCGGCCGACCGGACTTCCCTGGCATCGCCCATGGCTGGAGCCAGCACCAGCAGTGCGCACATGGCAGCGGGAATCGAGATCAGTTTCATGGCGTGGCTCCTGGTTACCGGGCGGTGTTGGCAATCGCGTTGGCGCGCACCGCTTGAATGGCTTGCGCTCCATCCGGGGGCACGAAGGCAAACGTCGAATCCGGCGGGGTGTCGCCAGGCACCCAGTCGAGGTCCACCGTGTACTGCGGGCGCGCCGGGTCATCGGTGGTGGTGAGCACCAGGCGCCGCGGCAGGGGCTGGGCGCCGCGCTGGATCCAGAGCTGCCAGTCGAGGCCGTCCTGGCGGAACGCGTACTGCTCGCAGGGCACGCCGCGCACGGTGGCCGGGCCGATGGCCAGGGCGGTGATCAGCTGTTCGGGCTTGGCCGCGGGATCGCCCCAGGCAAACAGATCGGCCAGCGGCAGATCGATGCCGAATTCCTCGAAGACCCGGCCAAACAGCTGGTCGAGCGTCGGCGGCGCCGCGAACTGGGCGTAGTAGTTCGAGGCCTTGCCATAGACCGTGACCGACCTGCCGTCGTAGTAGAACTGGCGCTGGCGCCGGTCGCTCTCGAAGTCGACGCGCAGCCGGTTGGGCCGGTGTGCCCATAGCGTCAACGCCGCATCCAGCTGCACCTTCTGTCCGTTCACCAGCACCTGGTCGGTGGCAGTCTGGGCCTTGAGGCTGAACGACTGCAGCGACTGCAGATGGCGCCCCATCTTGCGCAGCGCCTCGACGGCCTGGGGTTCGAGCAACGTCGGCGCGGCCGCGGTTTGCGCCATCGCGGAGACGGTTCCGAGGGCACCGGCAAAGGCCAGCCCCCAGGCCAGGATCGCATGTTTCATGGATTCACCTTTCAGGAGAAGCCGCCGCGGTCGCAGCGTGCCTCGATTAGCAACTTCACCATCTCCGCCAGGGAGCGCACGCCCAGGCGGTGCATCACCTGCGAACGGTCGGCCTTGATGGTGCGTTCGCTGACGCCCAGTTCCACCGCCAGCTGCTTGTTGAGCCGCCCTTGGGCAATGCCGTCGAGCACCTTGCGCTCGCGCTCGCTGAGCGCGGCAATACTGCTGCGCACGAAATCGCACAGCGCCTGGTTGGCGCGCCGGCGCTGGTCGTGCTCGACCGCGGCGCGCACGGCGGCCAGCAGCGTCTCGCCATCCACGGGCTCGGTGAGGAAGTCACGCGCGCCCGCCTGCATGGCCTGCACGGTCGAAGCCACATCGGCGTTGGCGGTGAGAAAGATGATCGGGCGCTCGTAGGCCGGATAGCGGCGCAGCGCCGCCTGGAACTTCAGGCCGTTCACGCCGGGCAGGTGCAGCGACAGCAGCAGGCAGCCGACCTCGTTGTCCGGCTCCATGACCAGATAGTCGCCGGCCACGGCATAGGTATGCACCTTGTAGCCCGCAGCCGCCAGCAGGCTGCCGGTCGCGCAGCGGGTGTGCTCGTCACTGTTGATGAGATGAACTACAGCCATGCGGCACAGTATCGGCACGCGTCTGTGGCGTTGAATTGGACGAAGGTCCCATAGGCCGCAGCAGGGGCGCGCGGCGATGCTTCAGGTCCCGGCCACAAGGCAATGAGGAGACGCGTGTGGAAGACATGGACCTGACCGAGGGGCTGTTCCAGGAGCGCTTGCCGGCGCCGCTCGATGACGGGCGCCTCGCCTCCCGGCTGGCGGCCTGGAAAGCCCATACCCCATTGCGCATCGCCGCCTTCGTCGCCGTCGCCTGGCTGCCGCTGTGCCTGCTGGCGTCCCATGAGGGCACGCTCTATGCGCCCGGCACCGCCGGCACGCTGTTGCTCGATTTCGGCGCCATCGGGCGTTACCTGGGCGCCGGTCCGCTCCTGATCGCGGGCACGGGGGTATGCATGGCGGTTCTGGGCGGCATTGCGCAGCGGCTGGGAACGCTGTGCAACGACGCCGATCCCGGCGGCCAGCATTTTGCGCAGCTGGTGGCCGCGACGCGGCGGCGCCACGCGCGGCGCTGGCCGGCCGTGGCGCTGCTGTGCATCGCCCTCTTGCTCAGCACGGTGCTCACCCATGCCCTGCCGTGGCACGAACTGCCGGCCTGGCACCGCGCGGGCGCGCAGCTGTCGCTGGCCGGCTGGTGGAACGCCTGCGTGAGCCTGCCGCTGCTGCTGATGCTGCTGCTGGGCTGGCTGTGGCGGCTCGCGCGCTGGAGCCGGTTCCTGTGGCGCGTCTCCCAGCTGCCGCTGTGCCTGGTGCCGGTGCATCCCGACCAGGCCGGTGGAATCGGCTTCGTGGGCTATTCCCTGCGCGGGTTCAGCCCGTTTGCCGCGGCCTTCGGCGCCATGATGGCCGGCGCCATCGCCAACCGTACCGTGCACGGCGGCATCCCGCTCGCCGACCACAGGATGGCCATCATCGGTGCGGTGGCCGGCATGCTGCTGCTGTGCGGCGCGCCGCTGCTGCTGTTCTCCACCCGGCTGATGCGCACCTGGTGGCGCGGGGTGCGCGACTACGCCGCGCTGGCCAGCGAGTTCGGCCGCGCGTTCGAGGCGAAATGGTTTTCCGAGGGCGCGCCGACGCGCTGCGGCGACCTGCTCGATACCGGCGATTTCTCCGCGGCCGCGGATCTCTACCAGGTGGTCGACCGGATCCACGCGCTGCGCGTCGTGCCGGTGGATCTGCTGAGCGCCGTGGCGCTCGCGGCCGCGACCCTGCTGCCCCTGGTGCCGGTCGTATTGCTGGTGATTCCCTTCGACGTGCTGCTGGCGGCGCTGGCGTCGCTGCTGCGCTGAGCACGCCGAACGCTCTATGGGACCAAGGGCCAATTTCAGCGCTTTCGGCGCGGCTGACAATTTTCCACAGGCTCAGAGGCTTTACGAAAAGGGGCGGCATATGCACTTGCGGGCGGCAATCAAAAGCATTTCGGCGGGCGCGGCCATTGCCGCTGTACTGGCAGGCCCGGCGCGCGCCGATGAAGGTGGCATCAGCTTCTGGCTGCCCGGCCAGATGGGCAGCCTGGCGGCGGTGCCGGGCGAGGCTGGCTGGTCGATGCCCGTCCTCTACGTCCACACTTCGGCCAAGGGTGGACGCGATGCGGCGTTCACGCGCGGCGGGCGTGTCGCACTGGGCCTGAAAGCGCGTGCCGACCTGGTGCTGGCCGTGCCGACCTATACCTTCGAGAAGCCGGTCTGGGGTGCGCAGGCTGCCGTGGGCATGGGCATTGGCGGCGCGCACATGAAAACCAATATCCAGGCCACCGTGACCGGCCCCGGCGGCGGCCAGGTCTCGGGCAGCGAGCACGACTCGCTCAACGGCGCTGCCGACCTCTATCCGACGGCCTCGCTGAAGTGGAACCGCGGCGTGCACAACTTCATGGCCTACACCATGGGCGGAATCCCTGTGGGCGCGTACACCGCCGGCCGGCTGGCGAATGTCGGCGTGAACCACTGGTCGCTCGACGCGGGTGGCGGCTATACCTACTTCGACAAGAAAAACGAGTTCTCGGCGGTGCTGGGCTTCACCCACAACTGGAGGAACAAGGACACCGACTACAAGAACGGCACCTCCATGCACCTGGACTGGGCAGCCTCGCATTTCGTGTCGCAGCAGGTGTTCGTGGGCGCGGTGGGCTATTTCTACCACCAGCTCACGGGCGACTCGGGCTCGGGCGCCAAGCTCGGGGAGTTCAAGTCGCAGGTCACGGCCATCGGCCCGCAGCTGGGCTACTTCTTCGATTGGGGCGGCCGCAAGATGTACCTCAATCTGAAGGCCTACAAGGAATTCGACGCGAAAAACCGTGCCGAAGGCTGGAACGCCTGGGCCACGCTGCTGGTGCCGCTGGGAAAGTGAGGCGCCAATGAAGATTCTCCCCATTGCCGCCTGCGCCCTGGCCTGCGTGGCCGCCCTGCCCGCCCGGGCCGATGAAGAGCTGCAAAAGAAGCTGGCCAACCCGGTCGCCGACATGATCTCGGTGCCTATCCAGCTCACCAGCACCCTGAAGACCGGGCCGCAGGAGCGGCCGCAGCATGTCGTGAATTTCCAGCCGGTCTACCCGGTGCGCATCAGCGAGAACTGGCGCCTGATCAACCGCGTGATCGTGCCCGTGGTCTCGAGCCCGGCGCTCACGCCCACGCAAGACCGCGTCAATGGCCTGGGCGACATCACCTATGAAGGCTTCTTCTCGCCCGTCAAGCCCGCGGGTGGAGCGATCTGGGGCGTAGGGCCGATGCTGCAGATGCGCACCGCCACCGATGAACGGCTCGGCTCGGGCAAATGGGCCGCGGGACCGTCGGCGCTGGTGCTGGCGCAGCCCGGGAAATGGTCGGTTGGCGCGCTGGTGACGCAGCTCTGGTCCTTTGCCGGCGACGAGTCGCGCGCCAAGGTGAACCAGATGCAGATCCAGCCCATCGTCAGCTACCGGCTGAGCCCGGTGCACACCGTCGGCTACCTCGGCACCATCACCGCGAACTGGGAGGAGTCGCGCTCCAGCCAGCGCTGGACGGTGCCGGTGGGCATGACCTATTCGACGCTGGTCAAGCCCGCCAAGGGCGCGCCGATCAATTTCGTCGTCGGCGCGGGCTACAACGTGGTGCGGCCCGACAACGCCGGCACCTGGTTCGTGCGCGCCCAGGCCACCTTCATCTTCGACAAGTGAGCAGCATGAATACCCTCCAGCTCATCGGACTCGCGCTGCAACTCAGCATGGCCGGCATTCTTTTGTCGGTGGCGCTGCAGGCGCGCCCCAAGGACCTGACCTGGCTACTGCATCAGCCCGGCCTGCTGGCACGCTCGCTGCTCGCGGTCTTCATCATCATGCCGCTGGCCGCCGTCGCCGTGGCGCTGGTGTTCGACCTGCCCCGGCCGCTGGAGATCGCGCTGATCGCGCTGGCGCTGTCGCCCGTGCCGCCGATCCTGCCGAAAAAGGAAATCGATTCCGGCGGCGCGCCTTCGTACACCTTCGGCCTGATGGCCGTGACTGGCATTTTCTCGCTGGTCTTCATTCCCGTGGCAGCGTGGCTGCTGTCGAACACCTTCCATCGGCCGCTGGAAGTATCCAACGCCAAGCTCGCGGAAATCGTCCTCACCTCCATCCTGCTGCCGCTGGTGCTGGGCATCGTGCTGCGCGCCCGCGCACCGAAGCTGGCCGACCGGCTGGCCAAGCCGATCAGCGTGGTCTCGAGCGTACTGCTGGTGCTGGCATTCCTGCCGGTGCTGTGGGGCGAAGGCAAGGCCATGCTGGCCTTGATGAGCGTGGGCACGCTGCTTGTGATCATCGCGCTCTACGCCTTCGGCATTGCCGCCGGCCACCTGCTGGGCGGGCCCGACGCGGGCGACCGCACCGTGCTCGCGCTCACCAACACCACGCGCCATCCGGCCATTGCCCTCGCCATCCTGCATACCGCGCCCAATCCCCGCGCGGAACTGGGCGCGGTGCTGCTGGTCTTCCTGCTCGCGTTTCTGGTGTCCATTCCCTATGCCAATTGGCGCCGCAAGGCGCTTGTCGATCGTCCGTCAACCAAGAAGGAGCTTTGAAGATGTCCAATCCAGGCAACAAGCAACCGAATATCCTCGTCATATGGGGAGATGACATCGGCCAGTCCAACCTGAGCTGCTACACCCATGGGCTGATGGGCTACCAGACGCCCAACATCGACCGCATCGCCTCCGAAGGTATGCTGTTCACCGACAGCTATGGCGAGCAGTCCTGCACCGCCGGCCGCTCGTCGTTCATCACCGGGCAGAGCGTCTACCGCACCGGGCTGTCGAAGGTCGGCATTCCCGCGGCACCGATCGGCATGTCGGAGAAGATCGTGACCATCGCCGCGCTGCTCAAGGAACAGGGCTATGCCACCGGGCAGTTCGGCAAGAACCACCTCGGCGACCTGAACCACATGCTGCCCACCAACCATGGCTTCGACGAGTTCTTCGGCAACCTCTACCACCTCAACGCCGAGGAAGAGCCCGAGATGGACGACTATCCCAAGGACCCGGCGTTCAAGGAGCGCTTCGGTCCGCGCGGCGTCATGCACTCCTGGGCCACCGACAAGGACGATCCCACCGAGATGGAACGCTGGGGCCGCGTCGGCAAGCAGAAGCTCGAGGACACCGGCCCGCTGACCAAGGCGCGCATGGAAACCTGCGATGACGAGTTCGTCGAAGCCGCAACCGACTTCATCAAGCGCCAGAACGCGGCCGGCAAGCCCTGGTTCGTGTGGCTCAACACCACCCACATGCACCTGTTCACGCACACCAAGAAATCCAGCCTGGGCCAGGCCGGGCGCTGGCAGTCGCCCTACCACGACACCATGGTGGACCATGACAAGAATGTCGGCCAGATGCTGGACCTGCTCGACGAGCTGGGCATCGCCGAGGACACGCTGGTCCAGTACTCCACCGACAACGGCCCGCACCGCAACAGCTGGCCCGATGCCGGCACGACGCCATTTCGCAGCGAAAAGAACACCAACTGGGAAGGCGCGTTCCGCGTGCCGCTGCTGCTGCGCTGGCCGAACAAGATCAAGGCGGGCTCGGTCTGCAACGAGATCATCCAGCACCACGACTGGCTGCCGACCTTTCTGAGCGCCGCGGGCGCGCCCGATGTGCCCGAGAAGCTGAAATCCGGCTACGAGGCCATCGGGCGCACTTACAAGAACCATATCGACGGATATGACTTCCTGCCTTATCTCACGGGACAGGCGAAGGAAGGGCCGCGCAAGTTCTTCTTCTATTTCAGCGACGACGGCGATGTGCTGGGCATGCGCTTCGACAACTGGAAGATCGTGTTCATGGAGCAGCGCGTGCGCGGCACCATGGCCGTATGGGCGGAACCCTTCGTGCGGCTGCGCCTGCCGAAGATGTTCAACCTGCGCACCGATCCCTACGAGTACGCGGACATCACGTCCAACACCTATTACGACTGGTTCCTGCACAACGGCTATTTCATCTTCGTGGCGCAGGCGGCGGCGGCCAAGTTTGCCGAGACCTTCAAGGAATTCCCGGCGATACAAAAGCCCAACAGCTTCACCATTGACGACGCGATGGCGAAGATGAGCGAAGCCGCGACGGCCTCCGACTGACCTCCCTCCGAGAGATCCTTGCGGGCTTGCTGCCGGGCAGAAATGCCGGGCCGCAAGCCCGCGGTGCGTCTGGGCGGTCCCGCAGCGCTGGGCCTTGCGTCGATAGCCCAGGCATCGGTTCGCGCCAGGCCTGCAGATCAAGCCTGCAGTAGGAGCCGGGCGCGAGATTGCGCGCGCAAGGCCGGCAAGCAATCGCTGGCAGCAGTGGCCTGGCTCCAGCCACGGCGCGACCCGGTCCCTGATCCGTCCGCCTGCAGCCTCATCGGTCCGCAAGGTCCGCAGGCCAAAAAAAAGCCGGGAGCAAGGCTCCCGGCTTGTCGATTCGAACGGTTTGAGGCGCGTGTATTGCGCCCCCCAGACGCTTAGCGCCGCAGGCGCCCCCCGCCCATGCGGCCGCCAAAACCGCCGCCAAAGCCCCGGCCGCCAAACTGCTGCTGCAGGTTGGCATGCGACTGCATCAACCCCTGGCTGCGGGTCGCGCCGTTGAAACGCGCACCGCGCTCGCGGTCGAGGTTCTGGAACTGGCCCTGCGCCGGCGCGGTGCGCTGCGCGCCGCCCAGGCCGCCGGTGGCATTGCGCGTCGCCTGGCCCTGGGCCGAGCCCAGCACCGGCTGCCAGCCGCCGCCGCTCGTATGCTGCTCCCAGCCCGCATCGGTGTGGCGATAGACATCGCCGTTGCGGCCCGCATAGACATCGTCGCCGATATGGCCTACTGCGCCCTGGTCGCCGCGGATGCCGCCGAAACGCGTCACCTGGCCGGTGCTGGCGTTGTAGGCCGCGCCGCGGTTGGCGTTCACCTGGTTGCCGGTGTAGGGGTTGCCCGCCACCACGCGGTTGCCGCCAATGGCGCTGCCGCCCGGGCCGGTGGCGACACCGCGCTCGCCGGCGACGAAGTTGCCGGTATAGGCGTTTTGCACCACGCCGCGCTGGCCCGCGGCCGCGACCCCGGTGCGCGAGTTGTACGCGGTGCCCACGCGCTGGGCCCAGGCATTGCCGGTCCAGGCGTCATAGCCGCCACCCACGCGCGACACCGTGGCGACGTTGCTCCAGTTGCGGTAGATGTTGCCGGAGTAGCCTGCCCAGCCGCCAGGCCCCCATGCCGCTGCCCCTCCCGCCGGGCCCACGGCCGAGCCCCATGCCGGATACCAGGGATAGGTATCCGGGCCCCAGGCCCAGCCCCAGCCCCACGGGCCCCACCAGGGGTACGGCCCCCAGCCCCAGCCGGCCGCGCTCATCGCCGCGCCCCAGGCCCAGCCAAAGCCGAACGACACCGCCCAGCCGGTCCATGGCGTATAGGCCACGGAGGCGCCAAAGCCATAGGTCACGGGCTGGCCGACCCAGACCGTGCCCACCCAGGGGTCGTAGACATAGCCCGTGCCGTAGACCACGGTGCCCGTGACCGGGTCGATATAGGTGCCCTGGTAGCCCGGCGTGTAGCCGACATGGACGATGTCGCCGTCCACGTCGTAGATGCGCGCAAACGTGACGTAGTACAGCGGCGAGTCGGGCGGAATCGCGTAGATTTCCGCGGGCACGCTGCGCGCCGCGCGCCACGGCCCGCGCGGCGAGGACGCCTGGAACCAGACACCGTTTTCCACCGCGAGGTAGCCCGCGCTGCCCGCGAACACGATAGGAGTGGCACTGTTGCTCACGTACTGCAGCGAGGTCGGAGGAATCGGGCGCAGCACCGGGTCGCCATCGAAGCGCGGCGCCGTCATGTGCGCGCCGCTGGCGCTCACCGAGGCCGTCTGAGGCACGCCCGCGGCAATCGCCGCCTCGCGTGCCTGCGCCGTGCCCGCCACCGCGGCCAGCACGTTCTCCTTGGGACTGTCGTCGGGAATCTGCGCGAAGTCGGGCGGCAAGGCATTCGCGGCGACATAGCTCCAGGGCCCGCTCAGGCTGGCGGCACGGTACCAGCGGCCCGACAGCAGCACATAGACGGTGTTGTCGCCCTCGTGGCGGAACAGGTTGCCGGTGGTGTTCTCCGCATATTGCAGGCGCGTGCCAGGCACCGCCACGTAGCGCGGCGCGCCTTCTAGCACAACCAGCTCGGTGGGCCGGGTCGCGACGAAGATCTGCGGCACGGTTCTGGCCAGCGATGGCACCTGCTGGCCCGGCTGGGTGCGGCCCGACAGCGGGTCGACCAGGCGGTCCGCCGTGGCGTTCTTCAGCGCCAGCGCCAGCTCGGGCGTCTCGGGCACCACGCCCCAGGGGCCGGCCAGCGTGGCCGCGCCCATCCAGCCATCGAACAGGCGCAGATAGAAACGCTGGCCCGAATCGCGCAGCAGCAGCACGCGGGTGTTGACCACGCGCTCGAGTTGCGTGCCGCGCAGCGGCCGCAGCACCGGCTCGCCGTCGAGCGGCACGAGGATCGCGGGGGTCTCGCTGAAAAGGATTTGCGGCGGGTCGTTGCGCAGCCGCGTGTGCGCCGCGAGCCCGGTCTCCTGCGTCACGGCCAGCGAGGCCTCGAGCCGGTCCAGCGGCACGACGCGCGCGCGCGCGCCGACCTGGCTGGTCAGCAGCCGCGACAGGCGCGCCTTTTCCGCAGGCGCGGCGGCGGGGAAGTCGATGCCGTCGAGCTTGAGCTGGTCGAGCGTGACCGTGCGCCGGCCCTTGTCCACGAGCGTGCGGGCCTGGACATCGGCGACGCCGTAGTAGCTGCGCGGGGACTTGTCGCCGACCTCGGCGCGGACCGCCACGCGGCCCAGCAGCCGCCAGCCGTCCCAATGCTCGACCTGCAGCGGATAGACCGTGAGCGCGGTCGTGCCGGAGCGCAAGGTGCGCGGCCAGTCGGCCTCGGTGGCCGTGCGCGGCGGCGCGGCGCCGGCCCCGGCCACTGCCTGCGCTTGGGCCAGCGGCGCGATCAGCGCCAGCAGCCATAGCGCCATGAGACTTAGAAAGCGCGAAAGTGCCATGCTTTTTCTCCTGGAATCGAGCTGAGTTGAAGCCAGTAAATCATGGGAGTTCGCGCCCCGCCTTGGCACGAGGGGCAGCCGCGCTGCCCCTTACCCTGGGTTTCCGCGGCAATGATTCGCGCGATGCGTGCGCCCGCTACTACGCCTGTGGCAGCTCCAGCCAGAAACTCGTGCCATGCGGCGCCAGCGGCTGCAGCCGCAGCGAGCCGCCATGCGCCTGGGCAATCTTCTGGCAGATGGGCAGACACAGGCCCAGGCCGCTTTTCTTGGTGGTGAAGAACGGCTCGAAGAGGCGCGCGCGGTGCTCGGCCTTGATGCCCGGTCCCGTGTCGCATACCTGCAGATGCACGCCGCCGCGTTCGCCAGCCTGCGAGATCACGGTCAGGCAGCGTGGCGTGTCGTTGTGCTGCATGGCGTCGCAGGCATTGGACATCAGGTTGAGCACCAGCTGCTGCAACTGCACACCGTCGCCGCGCACCGGCGGCAGGTCCGGCGCGAGCTTCAGCGCAATCTGCACGTCGCGCCGCAGCAACTCGCCACGCATGAAATGCGCCACGTCCTGCACCAGCTGATTCAGGTCCAGCAGCGCGGTTTCGGCGTTGCCCTTCTTCACCATGCGCCGCAGGTACTGGATCAACACCATCGCGCGCTTGTCCGCTTCGACGATGTCCTCGAGGATCGAACGGATGGCGGGGGTGCATCCCGGCTGTTGCTCGACGAAGCGCTGGGCAGCCTGCGCGCTGCTCAGGATCGCGGTCAAGGGCTGGCTGATCTCATGCGCCAGCGTGGTCGAGAATTCGGTCAGCGAAGCCACGCGCGCGGCATGCGTCAATTGCTGTCGCTGCTCTTGCGCATCGAGTTCTGCCTGGCGCTGGGGCGTGATATCGCGCACCACGAAGAACATGCACTCGAGGTCCGGCAGCATGACCGGCGACAGGGTGATCAGCGCGTTGTGCACCTGGCCGCTGACATCGCGCACCACCATCTCCACATCGCGCACCTCCACGCCCTCGGCCAGCATCGCTGCCAGCCGGGCTGCATCCGCTGCATCGAGGTAGGGCGCCAGCGGCGCAAGGCGCGCCGGCGCTGCGCCCCGGCGTTCGTGGGGCAGCAATACGCGCCAGCTGCGGTTGGCCTCGAGCACCACGCCGGTGTCGGCATTGGCGATGGCAATGGCATCGGCGCTGGCATGCACGGCACGCGAAAACAGCTCGCGCGAGGCCGACAGCCGGCGACCGTATTGGCGCCGCTCCTCGACCAATGCCGCCAGCAGCATCTGCGACACCGCCAGGCTGATCAGGAACAGCTGCAACGCCATTTCCTCGCTGCGCTCCAGCGCGGTAGGGAACGGCCCGCGCCCCTGTGTGCTGCCCCAGACCATCAAGACCGACACAGCCGCGAAAGTCAGGCTGGCCATTCCAGGGCCAAAGCGCACCGCGGCCCAGATCAGCAGCGGCACCGGCAGATACCACAGGCTTTGCGTGCTGGACACCTGCGGTATCCAACCCAGGCCGAAAGCTGCGACGCCCAGCATGGCCAGCAGCAGCAACAGCGCACCCGCCTCGCCCATCCGCCAGCGGCTTGCCTGCCGCAATCCACGCGACGCATCCCACCAGGCGACGATCACGGTGGTGAAAGTGAGCGTCGCGAGCATATTGGAGAGCATGCGCGCATGCCAGATCTCGACCGGATCCAGTTCCACGCCGGCCAGCCGCAGGAACATTGCGGCGAAGTAGGACGAGAGAACCGATCCCACGCTGGCCGCACCCAGGAAGGTCACGACGGCGCGCACCGAGTTCAAGCGCACGCGCCCGCCCGCGCTCCAGCGCGCCAGCGCCGCGCCGGTTACCGCTTCGATCACATTGCTGACCAGCCAGACCAGCGCCACCGAGAGCGGCATGCCCCACTGCAATTGCGCCAGCAGATGGGCGGGCACGATGGTCGCAACCAGCAACCACCACCAGCGCGAAGGCGTGACGAGCAAGGCGCCCAGCAGCAGCGCGTTGGAAGGCCACAACAGGGACACCGGGTAGGTGCGGGCGCTGAACGTCATGCCCAGCTTGGCACCGAGAAAGTAGGCAAGGCCGAGCGCCACTGCGGCCGCCAGGGCACGCGGATCCCTGAGGCCGGCTGCGGGCGCGTCCTTCAGGGGAATATGCGCGGACAGTTGCGAACTGACGTTGATTGGCATGGAACAAATAGTCGAGCCTCGGGTTATCCCGACGCATCGCCCTTTGGTCCCATATCGCCACTACTTAGTAAAAAGTCATCAAATCTTAAAGAAGGAAACATTTGTTACCAAACATGAGCCAGACAGGTTAAATCACTGGATCCTTTTACACTTATTTCAGCCGACAGAAAACCAATTGAGTCTCAACCGCATTCCAAAACTTGCCTATTGGAGGTAACCATGCAGACTGATGATTTGGCGTCGTACAAGACCTTTGGCATGGGAGGGGTGGTCGGGCAGCCGCATGTCTACCTGATCGACGATGACAGCGCTGTCCGAAAAGCCATCGGGTGGCTGCTGCGCTCGGCGATGTTCCGGGTGCTGGAATTCAACAGCGCCGAGGATTTCCTGCGCGATGCCGATCCGGACGGCCAGGGATGCATCGTCCTCGACGTGTGCATGCCCGGTCTGGGGGGACTCGATCTGCAGCAACAGTTGACAGCACGTGCCCGGTCCATGCCGGTGGTGTTTCTCTCCGGTACGGCCAGCGTATCGACCTGCGCCGCGGCAATGAAATTCGGGGCCTGCGACTTCCTTACCAAACCAGTGGACGAGGCGCTGCTGTTCTCGGCTGTCGAGCGGGCCTTCGCGCGCGACCAGTCCCAGCGCGAGGAGCGTTCGCGCAGCGCGGTGACCGATTCGCGCCTGGCCACGCTCACGCCGCGCGAGCGCGAAGTCCTTGGCCATGTCATGTCGGGCCGGCTGAACAAGCAGATTGCCGCCGAACTGGGCACGGCCGAGAAGACCGTCAAGGTGCACCGCGCCCGCGCCATGGAAAAGATGCAGGTGGACTCGGTGGCGGAACTCGTGCGCACGGTATTGCGCGCGCACCCGCAATGGTCGTTCGCGCCCCATGGCACGCCGCACTGAGCGTCCGGCGCCGACGCTGGCGCTGCGGGGGGCGTGCGGGTACATGGGTTGCTCCTGACGGGCTGAACGCCTTCAGTAGCGCATCACGCGGGCGTCCTGGCCCACGCCTTCGACGCGCGCCCGGTCGCCCACCGCCAGCGCGGAGTTCACCGGCTGGGTGATCCCGACGGAGACGCCGTTGTCCAGCAGCACCAGCACATGCTGGCCCGGACGCGGGCTGGCATAGTGGTTCTGGACCTTGTTGCCGCCATACGCGCCCAGCAGCGAGCCGGCCACGGTGGCCACGTCGCGGCCGGTGCCATTGCCGATCTGATAGCCCAGCACGCCCCCAGCCACGGCGCCGATGATGGCACCCAGGCCCAGCTGGTGGTCGCCATCGATGGTCACGGCCTCGATGCGCGTGACCTTGCCCAGGCGCACCTCGGTTTCGCCCTGCTGGGGCGTGGAGCAGGCAGCCAGCAGCGCCATCAAGGCGATAGAGAGCCACGCACGAATCATAGAACCTCCAGTAATGATGTGATCGCGGCTGGATCTTCCGCGCGGCGCGCGGCGTTGGCATTGGCCCACGGTTCGTAGCGCGTTGCCCCAAGGTGCCATTCTGGAAGCGGCCGCAACCTGTAATGCTGGCTCCTGTCTATCCCGGATGAGGCCATCATCCCTGGCCGCCGCCCCAAGGAGCTCAGATGAAAACATTGCTTGCCATCGTCGCGCTGACCGTTGCCGGCTGCGCCCATGTCCCCGACCCGGCGCAGCCCGCGCAGCCGGCCAAGGTCCCGGAAATCCTGCCCGGATTCCTGCAGGGCTACCTGTCCAAGGAGGCGCTGCCCAACAGCCTGGCGCTGATCCCACCGCCGCCGGCACCGGGCTCGGGCGCGTTTGCGTTCGACGAGGAGATCATGCGCAAGAGCCTGGCGCTGCACGGCACGCCGCGCTGGACGCAAGCCACGCTGGACGCCGACCTGCGCTTTCCGCATGCCGCCGACACCTTCTCCTGCGTGCTGGGTGTATCCGTGACCCAGGCCCGCACTCCCTACCTGTACCAGTTGCTGCGCCGCACCATGACCGACGCGGGGCTGGCCACCTACTCGGCCAAGGACCACTACCAGCGCACCCGGCCATTCGTCGCCAACCAGGCGCCGATCTGCACGCCGCAGGAACAGGCCTTCCTGGCCAAGGACGGCTCCTATCCCTCGGGCCACACCGCCATCGGCTGGGCCTGGGCAATGGTGCTGATCGAGATCGCGCCCGCGCGCACCGATGCCATTGCCGCGCGCGGCCGCGCGTTTGGCGAAAACCGCAATATCTGCAACGTCCACTGGCGCAGCGATGTGCTCGAGGGCCGCTTCGTCGCCGCCGCCACCGTGGCGCGCCTGCAGTCGGAGCCGGCCTTCCGCAGCGATCTCGCGGCCGCAAAGAAGGAGCTGGCCGCGGCGCAGGCCAGCGGCGCCAAGCCCACGCGCGACTGCCGCGCCGAAGCAGCCGCGCTGGCCCAGCCGCTCTGAAGCGCCGCGACAGACCCATGGACGCTTTCGCCCTGACGCCGCTGCAATCGCTGTTTGCCGCCGTGGCCTGCCTGCTGGTCGGCGCGGGCGTCACGCGGCGCGTGGGCTTTCTCGCGCGCTACAACATTCCCGAGCCCGTGACGGGCGGCCTGCTGTTCGCGGCCGTCGCCTCGGCGGCGGCGCTGCTGGGCAGCAGCGGGCAGGCGCCGGTGGCGCTCGACACGACGCTCAAGCCGACCCTGCTGCTGATGTTCTTTGCCGGCGTCGGCATGGGCGCCGACCTGCGGCTGCTGCGCCAGGGCGGCAAGGCGCTGGGCCGCTTCGTGCTGGTGCTGTTTCCCTTCATCGTGCTGCAAAACGGCGTCGGGCTCGCAATGGCCACGCTGCTGGACCTGCATCCGCTGTACGGCGTCATCGTCGGCTCGATCACGCTGGTCGGCGGCCATGGCACGGGCGCGGCCTATGCCGAGCGCTTTGCCGAGGTCAACAACCTGCAGTCGGTGATGGAGCTTTCCATGACCTCGGCCACCGTGGGCCTCATCCTGGGCGGCATCGTCGCGGGACCGGTCGCGCAGTTCCTCATCAGGCGCCACCGGCTCGGGCTGGACCAGGCCGAGGCGCAGGCCGCCGGGCCGCAGGCCGAAGCGCGCGCGGTGTCGGCGCTGGGCGTGGCGGGCGCGCTGGCCGGCATTCTCGGCGCGGTCATCCTGGGCCAGTGGCTGGCGCAGCAAATGCAGGATCTGCCGATGACCGTGCCCGGTTTCCTGTGGTGCATGCTGGTAGGCGTGGCCGTGCGCAACCTGGCGCCGCTGGTGGGGCTGCACTTCGACGACCGAGCCACCGAGCTGATCTCGGGCCTGTGCCTGGCGCTGTTCCTGGTGATGACGATGATGGCGCTGAACCTGGTCGAGGTCGCGCGCACGGCCGGGCCGCTGCTGGCCATCCTGGCGGCGCATACGATCATCATCGCGCTCTACGCGGTTTTCGTCTGTTTTCGCGTCATGGGCCGCGACTACGAGGCTGCCGTGACCTCGGCCGCCTTCATCGGCTTCAATCTGGGCTCGACCGCGACGGCCATCGCGAACATGCAGGCGATCGCGGCCAAGCATGGTCCGGCGCCGCGCGCGTTCCTGATCGTGCCGCTGGCCGGCGCCTTCCTGGTGGACCTGATGAACGCCGTGATACTGACCGGTTTCCTCTCGCTGGACTTGCTGGGGCAGTGACGATGGCGCTGCGCATCGGCCCGACTGCTGCCCTGCTGCTGGCGCTGCTGCTCGCGGCCTGCGCACGCGGCCCCGACACGCGAGCGCTCGAGGCCGACGTGCGGCAGCGCCTGGACGCGGCGCTGCCTGCGGGAACGCTCCAGCTGCAGGCGCTGCAGCGCCGCGGCTCGCAGGACGACGCCAAGGCACCGCCGGGCGAGACCCGGCGCGTGGTTTATTTCGATGCCGACCTGCAACTGGCGCGCGACTACGACTTCGGCGCCTGGGATGCGGCCGGCGTCGCCGGGCTGGTGAGCGCGCTGGGCACGGGGCCCAAGGGGCTGACCGGCATCCGCAGCGGTGGCAACCAGGCCGGCGATGTGCTGCGCGCCCATGGCTCGGCGCTGTACCGGCGCGCAGGCGAGGGCTGGGAAGCGGTGGCGCCGCAGGGCTTTAGCGCGCCGGGCGCCCCAGGCTTCGCGGCAGAAGCGCCCCGCCCGCCCGAGGAGCGGCTGCTCGAGGCCATGCGCAGCGTGGTCGCCAACGCGCCGCCCGAAACCTCGCCGGCCACGCGCGAGGCCATCGTGCAGGAACTGGAGAACGCGCACGCGGCCCTGCGCGCGCGTCTGGCGCGTGTCGCGCGCGGCTACGCCATTGCCGCGGGTCCGGCCAGCGGCCAATACCTGCGCTTTGCCCAGGCGTTGGGCCAGGGCAGCCAGCGCACCGAGGCCCTGGTCACCGCGGGCGGCGAGGAAAACATCCGGCTGGTGCGCGAAGGCCGTGCGCCGCTGGGCCTGGCACAGGGCGACTCGGCTTGGTGGGCCTTCCGCGGCGAAGGCCCGTTTGCCCAGGAAGGTGCGTGGACCACGCTGCGCGCCATTGGCAGCCTCTACCCCGAGGCCGTGCATGTGCTGGTGCGGCGCGAGGCGGGCCTGCGCTCGGTCGCCGACCTGGCCGGCAAGCGCGTGGCCGTGGGCCAGCCCGGCGCCGCGTCGCGCACCACGGCGCTGGCCGTGCTGCAAGCCCATGGCGTGGACGAGTCCCGGCTGTCGGCGGTGCTGGACCTGGCGCCCGACGCCGCGCTGCGCGCCTTGCGCGACGGCGCAGCCGATGCGCTGGTGCAGGTCATCGGCTTTCCTGCCGACAGCATCCGCGGCGCGGTGGCGGAACTGGGCTTGCAGCTGCTGCCACTGGAGGCGCGCGTGGTGCGCGATCTCGCGGCGCGCAATCCCGCCTGGTACCCGCTGGCCTTGCCTGCAGGCACCTACGCGGGGCAGTCCGCCGAGTTGCAGACGCTGGCCACCTCGGCGGTGCTGCTGGCCGCCGGCGACCTGACCGACGCCGAGGTCGCGGCCATCACGCGCTGGGTCTACGCGCCGGGCAGCGACCTGGTGGTGCGCGGCAGCGTGCAGGGTGCGCAGATCTCCGCCGCCCAGGCGCGCCAGGGCCTGGCCGTGCCGCAGCATGCCGCCGCGGCGCGGGTGCTCGAATCGCTCGCGACGCCTGCGCGCTGACGGCGTCAACTGCCCTGCACAGCGATGGGACCAAGGTCCAATGCTCCACCCGGGCGCGCTGATTATCTTTGTGCCATGACCTCGAACCAAGACCCGACGCCGCCCACCGATCCGACGCCGCCGGCAGGTCCGGACAAGCCGCCGCCAACCCAGATCCCGCAGGTCGACGCGTCCGATCCGGACAGTGCGTCGCTGCAGTACTCGCAGTTCCGCACCGGCCTGTCGGCCAAGCGCACCGACATGTCCACCGAACGCACCGGCATGTCCAGGGAGCGCACCGACATGTCCAAGGAGCGCACCGCGATGTCGACGGAGCGCACCGACATGTCGACGGCGCGCACGGACATGTCCAAGCGGCGCACCGGCATGTCGTTCCAGCGCACGCGCATGAGCGCCGACCGCACGCTGATGTCGGTGATCCGCACCTCGCTGTCGCTGATCAGCTTTGGTTTCACCATCGTCCAGGCGTTCGAGAAGCTGGCCATCAACAAACTGCTCCACGACTCGCATGCGACTCGCAACTTCGGCGTATCGCTGGTGTGCCTGGGCATCATCATGCTGGCGATCGGCATCCTCTACCACCTGCGCTTCATGCAGGGCCTGCGCCACACGCGCGAAGAAATGACCGAGAACGGCCTGATCCACGGCGAAAGCGTGTTTCCGACCTCCTTCACGCTGGTGACCGCAATCATCCTGCTGGGCATCGGCGTGGTCGCCGTGCTGAGCATCGTGTTGAACATCGGACCCTTTGGATAGACACATGGACGACGTCGTCAAAACCGCGCGGCCCGCCGCGACCCGGCCCGGCAACCTGGTGTGGGTGCCCGGCGGCCTGTTCCGCATGGGCTCCGATGACCACTACCCCGAGGAAGCTCCGGCCCACTTCGCGCGTGTGGAAGGGTTCTGGATGCAGCGCACGCCCGTGACCAACCGCGAGTTCCGGCGCTTTGTCGAGGCCACGGGCTATGTCACCTTTGCCGAGAAGGCGCCCGACCCGGCGTCCTATCCGGGCGCGCTGCCGCACATGCTGCGCGCCGGCTCGATGGTGTTCTCGCCCCCCGACCATCCCGTGGACCTGCGCGATTACAGCCAGTGGTGGAATTTCCGCTTCGATGCGCAATGGCGCCGTCCGCAAGGTCCGCGCAGCTCGATTGGCGGGCTGGACGACCACCCGGTCGTGCATGTCGCCTACTGCGATGTGCTGGCTTACGCCGAATGGGCCGGGCTGGCGCTGCCGACCGAAGCCGAGTGGGAATTCGCCGCGCGCGGCGGCCTGAGCGGCGCCGAATACGCCTGGGGCGACGAACTCACGCCCGGCGGCCGCCACATGGCCAACACCTGGCAGGGTGCGTTTCCGCATGAGAACCAGCGCGGCGACGGCTACGACCGCACCTCGCCGGTCAACGCGTTTCCCGCCAACGGCTGGGGGCTGCTCGACATGATTGGCAATGTCTGGGAGTGGACCGCCGACTGGTACGCGCCGCGGCACGAGGACCAGGGCGCGCGCCCCTGCTGCGCGCCGCGCGACCCGCGCGGCGCGCGCGAGGAGGCCAGCTATGCCGGCGGCGACGGCGTGCCGATTCCGCGCAAGGTGCTCAAGGGCGGCTCGCACCTGTGCGCGCCGAGCTACTGCCGGCGCTACCGCCCGGCGGCGCGCCACGCCCAGCCCATCGACACCTCCACCAGCCATGTCGGCTTCCGCTGCGTGCTGCGCGGCCCCGGGCCACAGGACGGAGACTGAGCATGCGCGAATGGTTCGTGCTGATCAGCGAGGGCGCGGTGCTGTTGATCGACAGCATCGCGATGGCGGTCATCGTATTGGCCACGCTGCAGGCCTGCGGCGCCTGCCTGCGCGCGCTCGGCCACCCGCCTTCCGGCCACGAGCGCCGCGCCATCTGGCTGCGCTATGCGCGCTGGCTGGTCGCGGGGCTCACCTTTCAGCTCGCGGCCGACATCATCGAGACCTCGACCACCGACGGCTGGGATGCCATCGCACGCATGGCCGCGGTGGCCGCCATCCGCACCGCGCTGAACTGGTTCCTGGACCGGGACCTGAGCGACGTGCGCGAACGCGATCTCGCTTGACGCGGCGCCGAAAACAGGGGCTGGCGCCACCCGGTTTCTGACAATCGGGGACAATTGCGCCATGCCCCTCAAAGCCCCCGAACTACTGCTGCCCGCCGGCTCGCTTGACAAGATGCGCGCCGCCTACGACTTTGGCGCCGACGCCATCTACGCGGGCCAGCCCCGCTACTCGCTGCGCGCGCGCAACAACGAGTTCCGCCTCGAGCAGATCGGCCAGGGCATTGCCGAAGCCCATGCGCGCGGCAAGAAATTCTTCGTCACCAGCAACCTGCTGCCGCACAACGACAAGGTGCGCACCTATCTGCGCGACATGGAACCCGTCATCGCGTTCAAGCCCGACGCGCTGATCATGGCCGATCCCGGCCTGATGATGATGGTGCGCGAGAAGTGGCCCGAGGTGCCGATCCACATCTCGGTGCAGGCCAACACCGTCAACTATGCGGCCGTCAAGTTCTGGCAGCGCATGGGCATTGCGCGCATCATCCTGTCGCGCGAACTGAGCCTCGACGAGATCGAGAAGATCCGCCAGGAATGCCCGGACATGGAACTCGAGGTGTTCGTGCACGGCGCGCTGTGCATCGCCTACTCGGGCCGCTGCCTGCTGTCGGGCTACTTCAACCGCCGCGACCCCAACCAGGGCACCTGCACCAATGCCTGCCGCTGGAACTACGCGACGCAGGAAACGGCCGTGGACCCGAACACCGGCGAAGCCATCCCGCTGAAGATGGAAGGCGACTTCGACTTCGCCAAGGCCCAGCAGGAAGAGGAAACCAGCTTCTCGGCCTGCAACAACACGCCGCGCCACCCCAAGGCCGACCAGGTCTACCTGCTCGAAGAGCAAGGCCGCCCCGGCGAGCTGATGCCCATCATGGAAGATGAGCACGGCACCTACATCATGAACAGCAAGGACCTGCGCGCCGTCGAGCACATCGACCGGCTCACGAAGATCGGCGTCGATTCGCTCAAGATCGAAGGCCGCACCAAGTCGCTGTACTACGTCGCGCGCACCGCCCAGACCTACCGCCGCGCGATTGACGATGCCGTCGCGGGCCGCCCGTTCAACCCGCACCTGATCACCGAACTCGAGGGCCTGGCCAACCGCGGCTATACCAGCGGTTTCCTCGAGCGCCGTCCGTCGCAGGACTACCAGAACTACGAGACCGGCCACTCGCTGCTGCAGCGCAGCCACTTCGTCGGCGAAGTGCGCGGCTGGGCCGACGGCCTTGCCGAGATCGAGACCAAGAACCGCTTCGCGGTCGGCGACACGCTGGAAATCATCCATCCGAGCGGCAACCGCCAGGTCAAGCTCGAGCAGATGTTCAACCTCGACGGCGACGCCGTGGCCGTGGCCCAGGGCAACCCGATCCGCGTGCGCATTCCGCTCGAAGGCCCGGTGGACGGTGCGCTGATCGCGCGTCTGCTCTAACACGCCCCGCTTCTTCGGTCGAAGGGTGAAGAACCACCCCGTTCGCCCTGAGCTTGACGAAGGGTGAAGAACCACCCCGTTCGCCCTGAGCTTGACGAAGGGTGAACGCCTAGGCCAGTGTTGACTGGCCTGATCACACAGCGACACCGCCACAGCGCTGCCCCTTCCGGGTGGCTCCCATTCTTCCCCCCAGGCGCGTTGCCGTCGGCCATCGCCTCTCCTCCCATGAATATTGTTGTCAACGAAGAACTCAAGGCCTATATCGACCCGCTGAGCGCCGACGAACACGAAGCGCTCGAACGCAGCATCCTGGCGGAAGGCTGCCGCGATGCGCTGGTGCTGTGGGGCGACCTGCTGGTCGACGGCCACAACCGCTACGGCATCTGCCAGAAGCATGGCGTGCCGTTCGAGACCGTGCAGGCCAAGCATTTCCAGAGCATGGATGACGTTCACCTGTGGATGATCGACCAGCACCTGGGCCGGCGCAGCGTGTCCGACTTCCAGCGCGGCGTGCTGGCGCTGCGCAAGCGCGAGATCGTGGCGGCGCGCCGCGCCAAAGCCGCGCAGAGCGCCGCGCCTGCGGCCGAGGCGGCCCCTGCCGACGACAGCGCCGAGCAGCAGGCGCTGGCCACGCGCGAGGCGCTGGCGCGCGCCGCGCGCCTGAGCAGCACCCAGGTCAAGCAGATCGAGACCATCCAGCAGAAGGCCGCGCCCGAAGTCGTGGCCGCGGTGAAGGCCGGCGAGATCTCGATCAACGCCGCGGCGGCCGTGGCGCAACTGCCTGCCGAGGAACAGGTGGCCGCGGCGGCCGCGGGCAAGGACGAACTCAGGCAGGCCGCCAAGCGCGTGCGCGAGTCGAAGAAAAAACCGCGCGAAGAAACCGCCGAGGGCAGCGCACCGGCCGCAGAAACCGTGGACGTCGCCGCCCTGCAACAGCGCGTCGAGACGCTGGAGCAGGAAAATGGCATGCTGCGCCAGCAGATCAAGGCCTTGCAGGAAATGCTCCAGGAAAAGGCCTGATTACTTCCCTCGTCTCACCAACGGATGCCATGACCGCCCTGTTCTCCCCCCTGCCCGTGGGCCCTGCCCAGCTGTCCAACCGCATCGTGATCGCGCCGATGTGCACCTATAGCGCCGACGATGGCTGCGCCACCGACTGGCATCTGATGCATTACGGCCAGCTGGCCCAGTCGGGCGCGGGCCTGCTGATCGTCGAAGCCACCGCCGTCGAGGCCATCGGCCGCATCAGTCCCAAGGACCTGGGGCTTTGGAGCGATGCCAACGAGGCGGCCATGCGCCCGGTGATCGAACATGTGCGCCGCTTCAGCGGCATCAAGCTGGGCGTGCAACTGGGGCACGCGGGCCGCAAGGCGTCGAGCCTGCAGCCCTGGCTCGGCGGCGGCCCGCTGCCCGCGGATCAAGCCTGGCCCACGCTGGGTCCGAGCGCGCTGTCGGCAGCGCCCGAAGTGCCCACGCCCGCAGCCGCCACGCTGGCCGACATCGTGCGCGTGAAGAAGGCGTTCGTCGACGCGGCGCTGCGCGCGCAGCGCCTGGGCTACGACCTGATCGAACTGCACGCGGCGCATGGCTACCTGCTGCACCAGTTCCTGTCGCCGCTGTCGAACCAGCGCACCGACCAGTATGGCGGCAGCCTGGAAAACCGCCTGCGCCTCACGCTGGAAGTGTTCAGTGCGGTGCGCGCCGCCGTGGGCGACACCCTGCCCGTGGGCGTGCGCCTCTCGGCCACCGACTGGATCGATGGCGGCTGGGATGTCGAACAAAGCGCGGTGCTGGCCAAGGAACTGCAGGCCCTGGGCTGCGCCTTCCTGCATGTCTCGAGCGGCGGCCTGAGCCCGGCGCAGCAGATTCCCGTCGGTCCGGGCTACCAGTTGCCGCTCGCGCACGCGCTGCGCGCGCAACTGCAAATGCCGGTGATCGGCGTGGGCTTGATCACCGAGCCGCTGCAGGCCCAGGCCGCGCTCGACGCGGGCGATGCCGATGCCATTGCCATCGCGCGCGCCGCCCTCTTCAATCCGCGCTGGCCCTGGCATGCGGCCCAGGTGCTGGGCGCACAGGTGCCGGCTTCGGCGCAGTACCTGCGCTGCCAGCCGCATGGCGCGCGCGGGCTGTTCGCGCCGCTGGCGGCTTGAATCTGCCCCGGGCTTCAGGGACGAGGCAGGCTGCGCAAACCGCGCTGGCAGATACGGCGCGTCGCGGCCTGCGGCTCGCCTTGCAGCCACTGGGCACACAACGAGCGCGCCCAGTCCGGCTGGGTCTTGGCGGCGTCGTTGAGCCAGTTGGCCACTGAATCCTGCACATAGGCCGATGGGTCGGCGCGCAGCGGCTCCAGCAATGGCAGGCCGCGTTCCGGTTGTTGCCTGAAAGCCGCGATGTGCGCGCACCAGACGCCGCGCGGACGCAGTGCTTCACAGGCAAAGCGGCGCAGGCGCTCGGACGGCTGCGAGGTCCAGCCAGCCAATATCTCGATGGCCGCGCCGAGTTCCGCAACCAGCTGCGGCCGCAGCGCCATCCATGCCCATTCGCGCACGCCAAAATGGGCATCGTCGGCCAGCGGACGAATGGCGTCGAGCCGCGCCGCCAGATCCAACTGGGGTTGGCTCGCCACCATGAAGCAGGCCCAGCCGCGCACGGTATCCGAGGCGTGGCTGCGGCAGGTGTCGATGCCGGCGCTGCCCAATGCCGTGAAGAGCAGGCTGCCCATGCCGTGCATGCGTTGCAGGATGCCGCGCGCGCAGACCTGGGCCGCCTGCGCCAGCACCGGCGTCGGCAGCGCCGGAAACACCGCATTCAGCAAGCGCGCCTGGTCCACCGCGAGGCCCTCGACCAGTGTTGCGCTCTGCACGGTGCCCAGCGACAACGCATCGAGCAGCCCGGCGGGAATGTCGGCGCCGCGGCGCGCGCCCTTGCGCGTTGCGGGCGGCGTCATGGCGCGCCCGCGCTGCGGCGTGCCGCCAGCCCGGCCGCCACCTTGTCCAGCAGGCCTTCGAGCTGAATGCGCTCTGCCGCCGACAGCCCGCCAAACACGCCGGCAATCCAGCGGCCGTGCTCGGCCACCACGGCCTGCGCCAGCTCCCTGCCACGCGCGGTGAGCTGTACCCGCAGCGCGCGCCGGTCGGCCGCGTCGGTCCGGCGTTCGACCAATGCATCGCGCTCGAGGCCGTCCAGCAGGCCGGTCACCGTCGCGCGCGTCACGCCGGCCTGATCGGCGAGCTCACGCGGCGCCAGCCCGCCGCTTGCCGCGTCGAGCAGGAACAGCAGCACGAAGCGGCCTTCCGACAAACCATATCCTGCCAGCACGCGCGCGCAATCGCGGTCGATGGCCGCGGCCAGCGACAGCGTCTGGAAGCACAGGCGAATGCGGTCCTGCCCGGGCCACTGGCGCCGGCCGGCCTCGGCCAGCAGCGCCTGGTATTTTTGTTCAAATTCTTGCATGTCACCATACTATATGGTGCCTAATCATCAATTGAAACAAGCAGGCAAAAAAAATACTCCAGGACCCAGTGTCATGGAGTATTTTGTCCCGGACCCGCAACCCTTTCGGGCTTGTCCGTGCGCATCAGACGCTCTGGCGAGCGCTGCGCAGGTTCCCTGCAATTACTGGTTGGCCAGGCCGACGTGGGCTTCGCGGTAGTCAGCGATGAAGGTGATCAGGGTGTTGATGGCTTGACGCATGGTGTGCTTTCTATGAGATGCACTCAAACAACTGGCGGCTCGCATCTCCAAACACCGCCAGAGCAGATCACCTAAGTAGTAACCCGTAGCCCCCAGTATAAACCCTGTACGCGTTTTTACGCAGTCTGTGCGGCAAAACAACATGTTATGCATGGGGGATTGTCACACCAGCATAAAAAACGGGAGCCCAGGCTCCCGTTGCTTCTTGCATGCCGCCGCGTCGGCGGGTGTTCAGCCCTCGGCAGTGAAGCCCACGCGCTGGACGATGGGGCCCCATTTCTCCACTTCGGACTTCACCAGCGCCGCCAGTTCCGCGGGCGTCGACGACATGGCTTCGAGGCCGAAAGTCGCCAGGCTGTCGACCACGTCCTTCGATGCCAGCGCGCTGCGCAGATGGCCGTTGAGACGCTGCACCAGTTCGGGCGGCGTCTTGGCCGGCAGGAAGAACGCAAACCATTCGCTGTGCGCCATGTCGGCGTAGCCCTGCTCCACCAGCGTCGGCACCTGGGGTGCGAAACGGCTGCGGCGCTGGCCGCTCACGCCCAGGATGCGCAGCTTGCCGCTGGATACATGCTGCAGCATGTCGCCCACCGGCCCCGAAACCGCCGAGATGTTGCCGCCCATCATGTCGAGCAGCGCCGGCTGGGTGCCGCGGTAGCCTGCATGCTTGAGATCGACGCCGCCATGCTGGCCCAGCAGTGCGCCGATGAAATGCGGTGTCGAGCCGGGCGCGGGCGAGCCGAAGTTCGCGCCCTGCGGGTTGGCCTTGGCCCAGGCCAGGAACTCGCGCACGTTGGTCACCTGGGCCGGCACGGCCGGGCCGACCGCAAAGCCGAAGTCGAAGATGCAGCCGAGCGACACTGGCGCCAGATCGGTCACGGGGTTGTACGACAGCTTCTTGTAGATGTGCGGATAGATCGACAGCATCGAGGTCGGCGTCTGCAGCAGCGTCGCGCCATCGCCGGGCCGGCCCTTGACGTAGTTGATGGCAATCTGGCCGCCCGCGCCGGTGCGGTTTTCCACCACGGCCATCTTCGCGTAGGCCGGCGCCAGATGCGTGGCCACGCGCCGGCAGATCGCGTCGGAGGTGCCGCCCGCGGCAAAGCCGGTGATGATGTTGAGGCTCTCCAGCGCGGCCTGGGCGTGGGCCGCCATTCCCAGGCTGGCCAGCAGCGCGCCGGCGCCGCCGGCGCCCGCGGCGCCCAGCCATTCCCGTCGATTCAAGGTCATTGACTGCTTTCTTGGTGTGGATTGAAGGCAGACGCGGCCACCCTAGCGTTCAGCCTTCGTCGCGCAGCCAGGTGACCGCGCCCGAGTGCGTGACCGCGCCCTGGTGGGCCGGCCGCACCGTCAGCGCATATTTTTCCAGCAACCCGCCCCACTGCGCTCCCGTGTTTACGCGAGCATGGCGCGCATGCTCCTGCAGGCGCAGCGCCAGCTCCGATTCGGAAAGCTCCACCGTGATCGAGCGCGCCAGCGGGCGCGCGTCGATGCTGATCATGTCGCCATCGCGCAGCACCGCGATCGGGCCGTTGTCGGCGGCTTCGGGCCCGGCATAGCCTATGCACAGGCCGCGCGTCGCGCCCGAGAAGCGTCCGTCGGTCAGCAGCGCCACCTTGTCGCCCATGCCCTGGCCATAGAGCAAGGCGGTGATGCCCAGCATCTCGCGCATGCCAGGGCTGCCCTTCGGGCCTTCGTTGCGGATCACGATCACATCGCCAGCGCTGTAGTTCATGGCCTGCACGGCAGCCTGGGCCTGCTCCTCCGACTCGAACACGCGCGCCGGGCCGCGGTGGCTCAGCGTGCCCAGTCCCGCGGTCTTGAGCAGCGCGCCATCGGGGCACAGATTGCCCTTGAGCACGGCCAGGCCGCCATCGCGCGAGATCGGGTTGTCGGCGGCGCGCACCACCTGCCCGTCGGGCGCAAGCGCAGACGCGAGTTCCTCGGCCAGCGTGCGGCCGGTGAAGGTCAGTGCCTCGCCATGCAGCAGGCCCTGGTCGAGCAGGCTGCGCAGGATCACGCCCGCGCCGCCGATGTAATGCACGTCGCGCGCCAGATAGCGCCCGCCCGGGCGCAGGTCGGCAATCAGCGGCGTGCGCGCAAAGACTTCGGCCACATCGTCGAGATGGAAGCGGATGCCGGCTTCGTGCGCAATCGCCGGCAGGTGCAGCGCGGCATTGGTCGAGCCGCCCGTGGCGCTGACCACGGCGCAGGCGTTCTCCAGCGCCTGGCGCGTGACGATGTCGCGCGGCAGCGGCCCGCGCCCCTGGGCGCTGGCCCAGACCGCGCGCATCAGCGTCTTGGCGGCGCGGCGCATGAGCGGCGCGCGTTCGCTGAACACCGCGGGCAGCATGCTCGAGCCGATGGGCGCCAGGCCCAGCGCCTCGCTGACCATGCCCATGGTGTTGGCCGTGAACTGACCCGCGCAGGCCCCCGCCGTGGGCAGGCAGCTGCGGCTGATCTGCGCCAGGTCCTCGGCCGTGGCCTTGCCGGCCAGCACCTGGCCGATCGTTTCATAGGTATCGACGACATTCAGGTCGCGCCCGTCCGGCCCGGGCATCTGCCCGGGCAGCGCCGAGCCGCCATGCACGAACACGCTGGGGACATTGCAGCGCAGCATGCCCATCATCAGGCCCGGCAGGTTCTTGTCGCAGGCGCCGATGGCAAAGATGCCGTCCCACTGGTGGCCGCGCACCGAGGCCTCGACGCTGTCGGCGATCAGTTCGCGCGAGACCAGCGAAAAGCGCATGCCCGAATGCGCCATCGTCAGGCCGTCGCTCACGGACACCACCGGGCATTCGTGCGGCGTGCCGCCGCCGGCATAAATGCCGGTCTTGGCATGCTGGGCCTGATCGCGCAGGTTCAGGTTGCACGGACTCATCTCGCCGCCGGTGTGGAACACGCCGATATGCGGGCGTTCGATGTCCTCATCGTCCTGGCCCAGCGCATGCAGGAAGCTGCGCGTCGTGGCGCGCACCGTGCCTTTGCGAATGATGGCGGAGCGGAAACCGGGGGCGGCGGGCGCGGGGTCGGGATCTTTGTCGTGGGTCATGGTGTGCGGCGTGAACGTGGTGCGCACACCATAACCAAACCGCGCGCCGGCGCCCGGGCGGCGCGGCGCGGGCCGTCACCACGGCGACAGCCCTGGCGCGCTCAGCGCGGCACCAGGAAGGTCGTCTTGGCCTGCACCTGCAGCGCGCCGTCGCTCACCGAGCGCACTTCCAGCAGCACCGGGTGCGAGCCCGCGTCCGCGGCGCCATAGGGTGCCTGCAGCCGCACGACGATCCAGCGGTCGGCCGCGGCGTCGACGGCCACCTCGCTCTCGGAGGCCACGCGCAGGCCTTCGATGCCCGATGCCGACAGTTGGTAGCGCTGCGGCGCCTCGGTGGCGTTGCCCAGCTGCACGCGGTAGATGTTCTCGATCTGGCCGCCGGCCACGATGCGCGACAGCGTGCCGCGGTCGCGCACCACGTCGACCTTGAGCGGAACGCGCACGTACAGGCTCACGACCATCGCCACCGTGAGCGACACCAGCACCGCACCGTAGACCAGCACGCGCGGGCGCAGCATGCGGCGCACGATCTGCAGGCCGCGCCAGCCGCGCTCGAGCGCGTTCTCGGTCGACAGGCGGATCAAGCCGCGCGGGTAGTGCATCTTGTCCATGACCGAGTTGCAGGCATCGATGCACAGTCCGCAGTTGATGCACTGGTATTGCAAGCCGTCGCGGATGTCGATGCCCACCGGGCAGACCTGCACACAGAGCTTGCAGTCGATGCAGTCGCCCAGGCCCTGCGCCTGGTAGTCGACGCCCTTGGGACGCGGGCCGCGCTTCTCGCCGCGCGCCGCGTCATAGGTGACCAGCAGCGTGTCGCGGTCGAACATCGCGCTCTGGAAGCGCGCATAGGGGCACATGTGGGTGCAGACCTGCTCGCGCAGAAAACCCGCGTTGCCATAGGTGGCCAGCGCATAGAACAGCACCCAGAAGATCTGCCACGCGCCCTGCAGGGCCATGATTTCGGTGGCCAGCGAGCGGATCGGCACGAAGTAGCCGACAAAGGTGAAACCGGTCCACAGCGCGATCAGCAGCCACAGCAGGTGCTTGGCCGAGCGCTTCATCAGCTTCTCCAGGGTCCAGCGGCTGCCGTCGAGGCGCAGCCGCGCGCTGCGATCGCCCTCGGTCTTGCGCTCGATCCACATGAAGATCTCGGTATAGACCGATTGCGGGCAGCTGAAGCCGCACCACAGCCGCCCGGCCACCGCCGTGAACAGGAACAGCGCCAGCGCCGAGATGATCAGCAGCGTCGTGAGGTAGATGAAATCCTGCGGATAGAGCAGCCAGCCGAAGATGTAGAAGCGCCGCTGCTCGAGATCGAACAGCAGCGCCTGGCGGCCGTTGATCTGCAGCCAGGGAATGCCGTAGAAGAACAGCTGCGTGAGCCACACCATGGCCCAGCGCCAGCGCGCGAACACGCCGCTGATGGAACGCGGCTGGATTTTCCTGCGGGCTTCGAACAGCGGCTGCTCGGTGGACGCGACGATGGGAATGACCTTGCGTGGTGCTTTGCCGCGCGGTGACGTGGGGTGATCTGACATAAGGCCTCAATGACAACGGTGCCGGCAGCGTTGGCATCGCACCGGACCTGCCCTCACTATGCGCCGCAAGCGCTTTGGGCAAAAGCAGCAGACCGGGGGGCTCGGGCCGTATCCGATGATTTGTTGATCCAGGTCATCTTCAGGGGCCGGCCAAGCGCGATGCGCTGCACGCGCGGCCGCATGCAGGAGCACGGCCGCGACGGCACGCATCATCGGGGATTTGCTATTCCCCATGAAAAGCCTTTGGCATGCGCGCCTGGCGGCGCGCGGCGCCGGCCGGCCTCAGGTGTCCAGCAATTGGCGCAGCACATACGGCAGGATGCCGCCATGCCGGTAGTAGTCGGCCTCGATCGGGGTGTCGATGCGCAGCGTGAGCGTGCGCCGCAACTGGCTGCCGTCGGCGCGCGTGATGCACAGTTCGGCATCGCTTTGCGGCGTGAGCAGCGGATCGGGGATCACCTCGATGAACTCGTCGCCCTTGAGCCCCAGGCTGCTCCAGGTATCGTCACCGCGCAGCTGCAGCGGCAGCACGCCCATTCCCACCAGATTGTTGCGATGGATGCGCTCGAAGCTGCGCGCGATCACGGCGCGGATGCCCAGCAGCTGCGTGCCCTTGGCGGCCCAGTCGCGGCTCGACCCCGTGCCGTATTCCTCCCCCGCGAAGATCACGCTGGCGCGGCCCTCGGCCTGGTACTGCATGGCCGCGTCGTAGATCGGCATCTTGTGCGCGTGGCCGGCCGCATCGCGGTACAGCGTGAGC
The DNA here is from genome assembly GCF_013363755.1 of Comamonas antarctica. Lineage (NCBI taxonomy): Bacteria > Pseudomonadati > Pseudomonadota > Betaproteobacteria > Burkholderiales > Comamonadaceae > Comamonas > Comamonas antarctica. The sequence continues at coordinate 1,277,648 of NZ_CP054840.1, read as the reverse complement.
CCGCCCTCCTCGCGCGCGCCATCGGCCAGCGGCGGCAGCATCAGGTTCTTGATGCGCACGTTGGCGAAGGTGCCGCGCATCATCACCTCGTGGTTGCCGCGGCGCGAGCCGTAGCTGTTGAAGTCGGCCTGCTGCACGCCGTGGTCGCAGAGCCACTCGCCCGCGGGCGACTTGGGGTGAATGGAGCCGGCCGGCGAGATATGGTCGGTGGTGATCGAGTCGCCGAACAGCGCGATGATGCGCGCGGCATGCACCGCATACGGGTTGCGCGGCTGCAGGCCCGTGGTCACGGGCTGCTCGATGCCCAGCTTGAAGCCGGCAAAGAATGGCGGCTCGGCGATATAGGTGCTCTCGGGCCAGGTATAGATGGCGCCGCTGACACCGCGGATCTTCTCCCACAGCTTGCCGGGTTCGCTCGCGACCTTGTGGTAATTCTCCTGGAAGGCTTCGCCGTTCATCGCATATTTCATCAGCGCATGGATCTCCTGCGTGCTGGGCCAGATGTCGCCCAGGAAGATGTCCCTGCCGCCATGGCCCTTGCCCACGGGCTGGGTCATCAGGTCGGTGAGCACCGTGCCGGCAATCGCATACGCCACCACCAGCGGCGGGCTGGCGAGGAAGTTGGCCTTGAGATTGGGGTGGATGCGGGCCTCGAAATTGCGGTTGCCCGACAGCACCGCGGCGCAGACCAGATCGCTCTGGCGGATCGCGGCGTTGATCTCTGGCGTGAGATCGCCGGCATTGCCGATGCAGGTCGTGCAGCCGTAGCCGGCGAGCGCGAATCCGAGCTTTTCCAGGTAGGGCAGCAGCCCGGCTTCGGTCAGGTAGCGCGTCACCAGGCGCGAGCCCGGCGCCAGCGAGGTCTTGATGTGCGGCTTGACGCTCAGGCCCGCCTCGACGGCCTTCTTCGCCAGCAGCCCCGCGGCCAGCATCACGCTCGGGTTCGAGGTATTGGTGCAGCTGGTGATGGCCGCGATCAGCACGTCGCCATGGCCGATGGTGAACTTCACGCCGTCGCTGCCCGAATGGACCGCGGGAGTGGGAACTTCGGCCGTCGCGTGCATCACGGCCGGCTCGGGCTTGTTGGCCTCCATTTCCTCGAGCTGGCGCTCGGCGCCCTCGGGCGTGGGCCGCGACTGGCGCATGCCGGCGTCATCGGGCTCGCCCTGCACCAGATGGCGCGTCTTGAGCAGCTCGGGCGCCTGGTTGAAGCCGTTGAGCGCCGCGGGCGCGCTGAACAGGTGCGTGAACTGCGACGCCACCTGGCCCAGTTCGATGCGGTCCTGCGGCCGCTTGGGGCCGGCAAGGCTGGGCGTGACGCTGCCCAGGTCCAGGCTCACCACGCGCGAATAGTCGATCTCGCCGCGGCCCGGCACGCCAAACAGCTGCTGCGCGCGGAAGTAGGCCTCGAACGCCTCGATCTCCCCGGCGCTGCGCCCGGTGCCGCGGAAATAGTCCATGGTCTTCTCGTCGACCGGAAAGAACCCCATGGTCGCGCCGTATTCGGGCGCCATGTTGCCGATGGTCGCGCGGTCGGGCACGGCCAGGCTTTGCGTGCCTTCTCCAAAGAATTCGACGAACTGCCCCACGACCTTCTCGCGGCGCAGCCGCTCGGTGATCGTCAGCACCAGATCGGTGGCGGTCACGCCTTCGCGCAGCTGGCCCGTGAGTTCGAAGCCGACGACATCGGGCATCAGGATGTAGACCGGCTGGCCCAGCATCGCCGCCTCGGCCTCGATGCCGCCCACGCCCCAGCCGACCACGCCGATGCCGTTGATCATCGTCGTGTGGCTGTCGGTGCCGACCAAAGTGTCGGGATAGAACACGCCGTCGGCGCGCTGGTGCACGCCGGGCGCGAGGTACTCGAGATTGACCTGGTGCACGATGCCGAAGCCCGGCGGGACCACGCGGAAGGTGTCGAACGCCTGCATGCCCCATTTCATGAACTGGTAGCGCTCCTGGTTGCGCTTGAACTCCAGCTGCATGTTCAGGTCCAGCGCCTTTTTCGTGCCGAAGTAGTCGACCATGATGGAGTGGTCGACCACCAGGTCGACCGGCACCAGCGGCTCGATGGCCTCGGGATTCTTGCCCAGCCGCGCGGCCTCGCTGCGCATCGCCGCGAGATCGGCCAGCAGCGGCACGCCGGTGAAATCCTGCAGCACCACGCGCGCCACGACAAACGGAATCTCCTCGGTGCGCGCGCCCTTGGGCTGCCACTGCGCGAGCTGGCGCACATGCTCGGGCGTGACCTTGCGGCCGTCGCAGTGGCGCAGCACGGCTTCGAGCACGATGCGCAGCGACACCGGCAGCCGCTGCACGCTCGGGTACTGCTTGGCCAGCGCCGGCAGCGAGTGGAACTTGCCGGTCACGCCGGAAGATGTCTTGAAGTTTTTCAGCGTGCTTGCAAACGCGTGTTTCATCGAGGCTCTCCTGTTGCTGTCGGACCATTGTGCGCCCGATGCATGACAGGCGCTGTGGGTCCAGGGCGCATCTGCCCCTGCAGTGCGGACTAATATCTCCGCATGCATCTTCACCAGCAATATTTGCCCGACTACCACTTCAGCGAACGCCATGCGCTCGACATCGCCGCGCCCCAGGCCCATGTCATGGCCGCGGCGCGCGACTATCGCCCCGACGGCGACGCGCTTTTCAAATATGCGATCGCCGCAAGGGAGTTGCCCATGCGCGCGCTCGATCGCCTGCATCTGCGCAGCGGCGCGCCCCAGCCAGCCTTCGGCATCGACAACTTCACCCGCCTGGAGCAACGCGGCGACGAGGAACTGCTGCTGGGCCTGGCGGGCAAATTCTGGCGCTCCGATTACGGCCAGGCGCGCATTGCCGACGGCCGGGCCTTCCTGGACTTCAATGCACCGGGCTCGGCCAAGCTGTTGCTGAGCTTCGTTGCCCAGAAGCTGGACGACGCGCACACCCGGCTCACCACCGAGACACGCGTGTACTGCCTCGATGCCGAGGCGCGGCGCAGGTTCGCGCCCTACTGGTATCTGATCCGGCCCGTGAGCGGCCTGCTGCGGCGGCGGATGCTGGCCAGCATCGGCCACAGCGCGCGCCGCGGAAAATGAAAAAACCCGCCGAAGCGGGTTTTTCATTCGCAAGCCGAAGAATCAGCAGGCCGGAGCCACGTTGCCCTTGGCGACTTCCGCGTACTCCTCGATCTGGTCGAAGTTCATGTAGCGGTAGACGCTGGCCTTGTCGGCGTCGATGATGCCCATGGCCAGCAGGTATTCCTGCTTCGTGGGCAGATAGCCGATCTTCGAGGCAATGGCGGCCAATTCGGCCGAGCCCAGGAACACATTGGTGTTCTTGCCCAGGCGGTTGGGGAAGTTGCGCGTCGAGGTCGAGATCACGGTCGCGCCTTCGCGCACCTGGGCCTGGTTGCCCATGCACAGCGAGCAGCCGGGCATCTCGGTGCGCGCACCGGAGGCGCCGAACGCCGCGTAGTGGCCTTCCTTGATCAGCTCGCTCTCGTCCATCTTGGTCGGGGGCGCAACCCACATCTTGACCGGGATGTCGCGCTGGCCGCCGAGCAGCTTGGCGGCTGCGCGGAAGTGGCCGATGTTGGTCATGCACGAACCGATGAAGGACTCATCGATCTTGGTGCCGGACACTTCGGACAGGAACTTGGCGTCATCGGGGTCGTTCGGGCAGCAGACGATCGGCTCCTGGATGTCGGCCAGATCGATCTCGATCACGGCAGCGTATTCGGCGTCCTTGTCGGCTTCGAGCAGGTTCGGCGCGTCGAGCCAGGCTTGCACCTTCTCGATGCGGCGCTCCAGCGTGCGGCGGTCGGCATAGCCTTCGGCGATCATGTTCTTCATCAGCACCACGTTGCTGGTCAGGTATTCCTTGACCGGCTCGGGGTTAAGCTTGATGGTGCAGCCCGCAGCCGAGCGCTCGGCCGAGGCGTCGGACAGCTCGAATGCCTGTTCGACCTTGAGGTTGGGCAGGCCTTCGATTTCCAGGATGCGGCCCGAGAACACGTTCTTCTTGCCGGCCTTGGCCACCGTCAGCAGACCGGCCTTGATCGCGTACAGCGGAATCGCGTGCACCAGGTCGCGCAGCGTCACGCCGGGCTGCATTTCGCCCTTGAAGCGCACCAGCACCGATTCAGGCATGTCCAGCGGCATCACGCCCGTGGCGGCGCCGAAGGCCACCAGGCCCGAGCCCGCGGGGAAGGAGATGCCGATGGGGAAACGCGTGTGCGAGTCGCCGCCGGTGCCGACGGTGTCGGGCAGCAGCAGGCGGTTGAGCCAGCTGTGGATCACGCCGTCGCCGGGACGCAGGGCCACGCCGCCGCGGTTGCTGATGAACGCCGGCAGTTCGCGGTGCGTCTTCACGTCCACGGGCTTGGGGTAAGCCGCGGTGTGGCAGAACGACTGCATGACCATGTCGGCCGAGAAGCCCAGGCAGGCCAGGTCCTTGAGTTCGTCGCGCGTCATCGGGCCGGTGGTGTCTTGCGAACCCACGGTGGTCATGCGCGGCTCGCAATAGGTACCGGGGCGCACGCCCTGGCCTTCGGGCAGGCCGACGGCGCGGCCGACCATCTTCTGCGCCAGCGTGAAGCCGGCTTGCGTGGCCACGGGCGCCTGGGGCAGGCGGAAGGCCGTGGACGCGGGCAGGCCCAGCGATTCACGCGCCTTGGCGGTCAGCGAACGGCCGATGATCAGGTTGATACGGCCGCCGGCGCGCACTTCGTCCAGCAGCACTTCGCTCTTGAGTTCGAAGTTCACGAGGGTGTTGCCATCGCGCTCGATCTTGCCGGCATAGGGGTAGATGTCGATCACATCGCCCATTTCGAGCGCGGAAACGTCGACTTCGATCGGCAGCGAGCCCGAGTCTTCCTGGGTATTGAAGAAGATCGGCGCGATCTTGCCGCCCAGCGTGACGCCGCCGAAGCGCTTGTTCGGCACGAACGGGATGTCCTGGCCCGTGGCCCAGATCACCGAGTTGGTGGCCGACTTGCGCGAGGAGCCGGTGCCGACCACGTCGCCGACGTAGGCCACGGTGTGGCCCTTGGACTTGAGTTCTTCGATGAACTGCATCGGGCCGCGCTTGCCGTCTTCCTCGGGCTTGAAGGCCGCGTCGGGACGCGTGTTCTTCAGCATGGCGAGGTAGTGCAGCGGAATGTCGGGACGGCTCCAGGCATCGGGTGCGGGCGACAGGTCGTCGGTGTTGGTTTCGCCGGGCACCTTGAACACCGTGACGGTGATCTTCTGCGCGACTTCGGGGCGGCTCGTGAACCACTCGGCATCGGCCCAGCTCTGCATCACTTCCTGCGCCTTGGCGTTGCCGGCCTTGGCCTTGGCTTCGACGTCGTTGAAGTAGTCGAACATCAGCAGCGTCTTCTTCAGCGCTTCGGCGGCCACGCCCGCCACTTCGGCGTCGTCCAGCAGTTCGATCAGCGGATGCACGTTGTAGCCGCCCACCATGGTGCCCAGCAGCTCGGTGGCCAGGGACTTGGAGATCAGGCCCACTGCGATGTCGCCATGCGCGACCGCTGCCAGGAACGAGGCCTTGACCTTGGCTGCATCGTCCACGCCCGGGGGCACGCGGTGCGTCAGCAGATCCAGCAGGAAGGCGTCTTCGCCGGCGGGCGGGTTCTTGATCAGCTCGATCAGCTCCGCCACTTGCGTCGCGTCCAGCGGCAGGGGTGGAATGCCAAGCGCGGCGCGCTCGGCCACATGATCGCGATAGGCTTTCAACATGGTTCTCTCTCCAATGGTTTTCTAAGGTGGGGCGGCGTGAGGCCTCGACCAGGGCAGGCTTATTTGCTGCCAGCTACCGGGTCGAGCACGCTTGGGGGTGGGTTCTTCTTGATGGCTTCGGCCACCTGGAACTGCTCGGGGCTCATGCACTCGTCGGCCAGGCGCTGGCCCAGCTTCTGGTTCATGAGCATGGACTTGTTGGCGATCTGCAGCCAGACCGCACCCGCGGCCTTGTCTTCCAGGCGCACCGTGCCGGTGGTCGTGGCCACGGGCACCATTTCGTACTTGAAGCCCTTGCCGTCGATCTGGAAGTGGCCGGCATGCTGCTCGTGCTTGCTCACATTGACATGGGCGCCCAGCTCGCAGGCGATGCGGCCGGTGTGCACGCGCTCGGCAATGGCCAGTTCATCGGGCGTCAGCGCCTGGGCCACGGTGACCGCGCCAGCGGCGCCGGCGGCCGCAGCCGCGGCGGCCGGTGCCTTGGACTTCGCCTGGGCAGGCTTCTTGGCGGCGGGCTTGGCGCTGGCCTTCTTGGCCGTGGCCGCGGGCTTGGCAGCGGCTTTGGTCGTCGGGGTGCTGCCGGCGGCCAGGGCCAGCACGGGAGCCAGGAGCAGGAAGGAGGCGATGAAGGATTTCATGTGAGCTCCAGCGATCATAAAAAGAGTTCAGGTAGAGGAAGAAGCGGCAAACCAGGGCTGCACGCCCGCAGGCATGCTACGCCCGGTCTGCTGGGCGCGCTCCAGCAATTGCCAGTAATAGCGATAGCTGGCGCGGTCATGAAGCACGCCGTCGGCACTGATCGGAGCCCAGTGCACGGCGGCGGCAGACAGAAGTATGCGCGCGGCCTGATCAATCTCGGACTGCGCGGGGGCAAAGGCCGCGAGAATCGAACGGATCTGGCCGGGGTGGATGCTCCACATGCGCGTGTAACCAAACTCGCGCGCGGCGCGCCCCGCGGCCGCCTGCATGCGCTCGGGGTCCTTGAATTCGGTGACCACGCAATGCGAGGGCACCTTGCCATGGGCATGGCAGGCGGCGGAAATCTCCAGCTTGGCGCGCACCACCAGCGGGTGCTCGAACTGGCCCTGCACGCCCATGGCGGATGCCGGAATCGCGCCGCCGTGCGCGGAAACGAAGTCCATCAGGCCAAACGAGATGCTCTGCACGCGCGGATGGGCGGCAATCTCGAAGGCGCGGTAGACCGCGGCCGGCGACTCGATCAGCACATGCAGCGGCAGATGGCCGCCCGAAGCGCGCTCGAGCGCCTTCTCGGCCAGCAGCACGTCATCGACGCTCTCGACCTTGGGCACCATGACGTAGGACAGGCGGTGGCTGGCCTCGCCCACGATGGTCGCCACGTCTTCGGCAAATGCCGGGTGGTCGACCGCATGCACGCGCGCCGCGACGCGCGCCTCGGGCGCCGACTCGCGCGCCAGCGCCGCGACCAGCCGCGCATGCGCGGCTTCGTCGCCCACGGGCGCGCCGTCTTCGCAGTCCAGCGTGACATCGAACACGCAGGTGCCGAACTCGGCCGTCATCTCGGCCTGCAGCTCCAGGCTCTTGCGCATGCGCGCTTCCACGCCGCTGTAATGGTCGCAGACCGGCAGGCGCAACGTGCTGGCCTGCGCGTCGAGCAAAACCGTGGCGGGATGGGCGGAATCGGGCAGCAGGCTCATGGGGCGCGTTTCGCAACGATGAACAGGCGGGGAAACGCCAGCAGGCGCCGGCCGTCCGCGCGCACGGCGTAGGCCTGCGCCACGCGGCGCTCGTACGCTTGCAGGAAGTCCGCTTGCAGCGGCTCGGGCAGCGGATCGACAAACGGCCGCAGGCCGGTGCCGCGCAGCCACTGCACGATGGCCTGCGCATCGGCCATCGGATGCTGGTAGATGGTGTGCCAGACATCGACCTGCGCGCCCTGCTGCGCGAGCAGGTCGTAGTAGGCATGGATGTCCAGAATGGAACGGCCGGCGGCCACCTTCGCGTCGATATGCGGCGCGAACTGCGGCAGCGCGGCGACCTCGCGCATCAGGCGATGCGAAGGCTGCTGGAAATTGTCCGGCATCTGGATGGCAAGCACGCCACCCGGAGCCAGGGCCGCGAACAGGCGCGGAATCAGCTGTTCATGCGCGCCGACCCATTGCAGCGCGGCATTCGCATAAATCAGGTCGGGCGCCTGCGCAGGCGCCCAGTCGGCAATGTCGGCGTGGGCAAACGCCAGCTGCGGCAGCTGCGCACGCGCCTGCTCCAGCATGGCGGCCGAATTGTCCACTCTCAGGATCTGTGCCTGGGGAAAGCGCTCGGCCAGCAGCTCGGTGGAATTGCCCGGGCCGCAGCCCAGGTCCACCACATGGGCCGGACCGGAAAGATCGACCCGGGCCAGCAGCTCGGCGGCGGGGCGGGTGCGCTCCTGCGCGAAACGCAGGTAAAGCGCGGGGTTCCAGTCGGCCATAGGCTGCGCGTCCTTTTTTACAGCAGGTGCTTGACGCCGTCTTGCTCGCCTTGCAGCTCGGCCAGCGTCTTGTCGATGCCGGCTTGCGAGAAGGCATCGATTTCCAGGCCTTCGACGATCTTGTATTCGCCGTTTTCGGTGGTCACGGGGAAACCGAAGACCACGCCGGCGGGAATGCCGTATTCGCCATTCGAGGGCACGCCCATCGTGACCCACTCGCCGTTCGAGCCCAGGGCCCAGTCGCGCATGTGGTCGATGGCAGCGTTCGCAGCCGAGGCCGCCGACGACAGGCCGCGGGCGTTGATGATGGCCGCGCCGCGCTTGCCGACGGTGGGCAGGAACACGTTGGCGTTCCATTCCTGGTCGTTGATCATGTCCTTGACCGACTTGCCGTCGACGGTGGCGAAGCGGTAGTCCGCGTACATCGTGGGCGAGTGGTTGCCCCACACGGTCAGCTTGCGGATGTCGCCGACCTTGAAGCCCGCCTTGGCCGCGAGCTGCGAAGCCGCGCGGTTGTGGTCCAGGCGCAGCATGGCGGTGAAGTTCTTTGCCGGCAGGTCGGGAGCCGACTTCATGGCGATGTAGGCGTTGGTGTTGGCGGGGTTGCCGACGACCAGGACCTTGACGTTGCGCGAAGCGACGGCGTTCAGGGCCTTGCCCTGGGCCGTGAAGATCTGGGCATTGGCGGCCAGCAGGTCAGCACGCTCCATGCCGGGGCCGCGGGGACGGGCGCCGACCAGCAGGGCGTAGTCGGTGTCCTTGAAGGCTTGCAGCGGGTCGGAGTGGGCTTCGATGCCGGCCAGCAGGGGGAAGGCGCAGTCTTCGAGTTCCATGATCACGCCCTTGAGCGCGTTCTGGGCCTTTTCGTCAGGGATTTCCAGGAGTTGCAGAATGACGGGCTGATCCTTGCCCAGCATTTCGCCCGAAGCGATGCGAAACAGCAGTGCGTAACCGATTTGACCAGCAGCGCCAGTGACGGCGACGCGAACAGGTGCTTTGCTCATAGTGATGACTCCAGAAACAGAAAAAATGGTGGGCGCATTCTTGCACCAGCATTCTGTCATCCAGCCAAGCCTGTGCCCCCGCAAACAGCCTGCAAGTGTACTCTTGATTTCGCTGCCCGGTCAATTTGTCTTATGTCTTATATAAGATATGATAGAGCGCTGTGCAATGTGCGCTTTCGACTCCGCGCCGGGCGCCCACCATTCCACAAAAACACATGTCCTCCTCCTTGCCCCCCTCCACTGAAACGCCGGCCGCCGCGCCCGCGCCGGGCCCTGCCTTCAGCCCCTTGTACCAGCAGATCAAGGGGTTGATCCTGCAGAGCCTTGAAGCCGGCGAATGGCGTCCCGGAGAACTGATTCCCAGCGAGATGGAGCTGGCGGCGCGCTTTCGCGTGAGCCAGGGCACGGTGCGCAAGGCCATCGACGAGCTGGCCGCCGAGAATCTCGTGATGCGCCGCCAGGGCAAGGGCACCTTCGTGGCCACCCACTCGGCCCAGCAGGTCCAGTACCGCTTCCTCAAGCTGCACCCCGACACCGGCGACGTGCAGGAGGAAGGCCGCGCCCAGCGCCGCATCATCGACTGCAAGCGCGTGCGCGCACCGGCCGAGATCGCGCGCCTGCTGTCGCTGCGCAGCGGCGATGCCGTGATGCAGGTGCGCCGGGTACTGGCCTTTGTCGGCACGCCGACGATTCTTGAGGACATCTGGCTGCCCGGCCAGGCATTCAAGGGCCTGACCGCCGAGCAGATCAGCGCCTACCAGGGCCCGACCTACGCGATGTTCGAGGTCGAATACGGCGTGCGCATGGTGCGCGCCGAGGAAAAGATCCGCGCCGTGCTGCCCGATGCAGAGCAGGCCGAATTGCTGCAAGTAAGCACTTCCACGCCATTGCTCAGCGTCGAGCGTGTGGCCTACACTTACAACGATGTTCCCATGGAGTTACGGCGTGGCCTGTACCTCACGGACACACACCACTACCGCAATGCCCTGAATTAGCCCCCTCTTTCTTGGCTCCAGCGGCAGCAAAACCAACGTAATTGGAGAAATACGCAATTGCCACGCGACCTTTGTTGCTGCATTGCAATAGAATTTTGCGGCGATCGCATTGCCCGATTACGAAGCAGTTACCACCCACGAAAGCGCATCACATGACAGAGTTAGCCAAAAAGCGGCCCGAGTTCCGCAACATCCACCTGGTCAGGGACGTTCGTACCTACCGCATGCCCGCTGCCGCGGTGGTGTCCATCCTGCACCGCATCAGCGGCGTGATCATGTTCGTGCTGCTGCCGTTCATCGTGTGGATGCTCGACAAGTCGCTGAGCTCGGAGATCTCGTACGACGCCTTCACCGCGGTGTTCCGCGCGGGCGCCGGTTTCGTGCCCGGCTGGTTCTTCAAGCTCATGGCGCTGGCACTGATCTGGTCGTACCTGCACCACTTCATCGCCGGTATCCGCCACCTCTGGATGGACCTGAGCCATTCGGCGGTGAACAAGGAATTCGGCCGCAAGTCCGCCGTCACCACGCTGGTGATCAGCATCGCCCTCACCGTGGTGCTGGGTGCCAAGCTGTTCGGCCTGTACTGATCCGCCCCGCACACTGAAGAAGAAGGAATTCCCATGTCCGTGAATTACGGCTCCAAGCGCACCGTCGTCGGTGCCCACTACGGCCTGCGCGACTGGCTGGTCCAGCGCTGCACCGCAGTCATCATGATCATCTTCACCGTGGCGCTGCTGGCGCAGGTGATCTTCTCGCGCGGCGCGATCGGCTACGACCTCTGGGCTGGCATCTTCGCCTCCCAGTGGATGAAGGGCCTGACCTTCGCACTGATCATCGCGTTTGCCTGGCACGTCTGGGTCGGCATGCGCAATGTCTGGATGGATTACGTCAAGCCGGTGCTCCTGCGCCTGACGCTGCAGGTCCTGACGCTGGCCTGGCTGGTTGCCTGCGCCGCCTGGGCTTTCCAGGTCCTGTGGCGCATGTAAGCGGGCAAACGGTCTCCACGATTGAAGGTTAAGAATGAGCTACACCAAAGCAAAAATCACCAAGCGCAAGTTTGACGTCGTCATCGTCGGCGCTGGCGGCTCCGGCATGCGTGCCGCGCTGGAACTCTCGCGCGCCGGCCTGAATGTGGCCTCGCTGTCCAAGGTTTTCCCCACCCGCTCGCACACCGTCGCGGCGCAGGGCGGCGTGTCGGCCTCGCTGGGCAACATGTCCGAGGACAACTGGCACTATCACTTCTACGACACCATCAAGGGCTCCGACTGGCTCGGCGACCAGGATGCGATCGAATTCATGTGCCGTGAAGCCCCCAAGGTGGTCTACGAGCTCGAACACTTCGGCATGCCGTTCGACCGCAACCCCGACGGCACGATCTACCAGCGCCCGTTCGGCGGCCACACCGCCAACTACGGTGAAAAGCCCGTGCAGCGCGCCTGCGCCGCGGCCGACCGTACCGGCCACGCCATGCTGCACACGCTGTACCAGCAGAACGTCAAGGCCAAGACCAACTTCTTCGTCGAGTGGATGGCGCTGGACCTGATCCGCAACGAAGCCGGCGATGTCGTCGGCGTCACGGCGCTGGAACTCGAAACCGGCGACCTGTACGAGCTGCAGGCCAAGGCCGTGCTGCTGGCCACCGGCGGCGCGGGCCGCATCTTCGCGGCATCGACCAACGCCTTCATCAACACCGGCGACGGCCTGGGCATGGCCGCACGCGCGGGCATCCCGCTGCAGGACATGGAATTCTGGCAATTCCACCCCACCGGCGTGGCCGGCGCGGGCGTGCTGCTGACCGAAGGCTGCCGCGGCGAAGGCGCGATCTTGCTGAACAGCGAAGGCGAACGCTTTATGGAGCGCTACGCGCCCACGCTCAAGGACCTGGCACCGCGCGACTTCGTGTCGCGTTCGATGGACCAGGAAATCAAGGAAGGCCGTGGCTGTGGTCCGAACAAGGACTACGTCATGCTCAAGCTGAGCCACCTCGGCGCCGACACCATCCACAAGCGCCTGCCCTCGGTGTACGAGATCGGCGTGAACTTCGCCAACGTCGACATCACCAAGGAAGACATTCCCGTGGTGCCGACCATCCACTACCAGATGGGTGGCATCCCCACCAACATCAACGGCCAGGTCGTGGTGCATGACGGCCAGTCGAACCAGATCGTCAACGGCCTGTATGCGGTCGGCGAATGCTCGTGCGTCTCGGTGCACGGCGCCAACCGCCTGGGCACGAACTCGCTGCTCGACCTGCTGGTCTTCGGCAAGTCGGCCGGCCGCCACATCGTGGACTTCGTGCGCACCAGCGGCGAGCACCAGCCCGTGCCCGCCGACGGTTGCGACCGCACCCTGGCACGCCTGAACCAGCTCCAGGAATCGACCGCGGGCACCTATGCCCAGGACGTGGCCGGCAACATCCGCACGACGATGCAGCAGCACGCCGGCGTGTTCCGCACGCAAAAGAGCATGGACGAAGGCGTGGTCAAGATCAACGCCATCCGCGACACCGTGGGCAGCGTGACGCTCAAGGACAAGTCCATGGTGTGGAACACCGCGCGCATGGAAGCCCTGGAAGTCGACAACCTGATCGAAGTCGCCCAGGCCACCATGACCTCGGCTGCCGCGCGCACCGAATGCCGCGGCGCCCACACCGTGTACGACTACGAGCACCCTGCCGACCACGCCGAGTTCCCGCTCGGCCGCAACGACAAGGAATGGCTCAAGCACACCCTGTGGCACAGCGAAGGCAACAAGCTCAGCTACAAGCCCGTGAATCTCAAGCCCCTGACGGTGGACAGCGTGCCTCCCAAGGTCCGCACGTTCTGATCGCCCCGCAGCCCGACGAGAAAATACCCATGAAGCGCACATTCCAAATTTACCGCTACGATCCGGACAAGGACGCCAAGCCCTACATGCAGACCGTGGAGGTCGAGCTCGACGGCCACGAGCGCATGCTGCTCGACGCCCTGGTCAAGCTCAAGGAACAGGATCCCTCGATCTCGTTCCGCCGCTCGTGCCGCGAAGGCGTCTGCGGCTCGGATGCGATGAACATCAACGGCAAGAACGGTCTGGCCTGCCTGACCAACATGAACACCTTGCCCGGCACCATCGTGCTCAAGCCCCTGCCCGGCCTGCCGGTCATCCGCGACCTGATCGTGGACATGACGCAGTTCTTCAAGCAGTACCACTCGATCAAGCCGTACCTGATCACCGAGACCATCACGCCCGAGAAGGAGCGCCTGCAGTCGCCCGAAGAGCGTGAAGAGCTCAATGGCCTGTACGAGTGCATCCTGTGCGCGAGCTGCTCGACCAGCTGCCCCTCGTTCTGGTGGAACCCCGACAAGTTCGTCGGCCCGGCCGGTCTGCTGCAAGCCTACCGCTTCATCGCCGACAGCCGCGACGAAGCCACGGGCGCGCGCCTCGACAACCTCGAGGACCCGTACCGCCTGTTCCGTTGCCACACCATCATGAACTGCGTGGACGTGTGCCCCAAGCACCTGAACCCCACCAAGGCGATTGGCAAGATCAAGGAACTGATGGTGCGCCGCGCCATCTGATGCACATGACGAACACCCTGCTCGACGAACGTGAACGCAACCTGCTCCAGTGGCGCAGCCGCCGGGGCCTGGTCGAGAACGACATCTTCATCGGGCAGTTCTTCGCCACCTACGGAGACCAGCTGACGCGGAGACACGCGGCTGGCCTGTCTGCCCTGATGGACTTGGCAGACAACGACCTTCTGGACCTGTTTCTTGCGCGCAAGGAACCCGAAGGCGCACTCGACACAGAAGAAATCAAAGAAGTGCTGGAACTGGTGCGCAAGCGCCAGCCCGGATCACTTTCACATGTAGGCTAGGCAAACTAGAGAAGGAAGTTGGAAATGAAACTCGCCGATAACAAAGCAACGCTGTCGTTCACCAATGGCAGCCCCAGCGTTGAACTGCCCGTGTACCAGGGCAGTATTGGCCCTGACGTGATTGATATTCGCAAGTTGTACGGTCAGACGGGCATGTTCACGTATGACCCCGGCTTCCTCTCGACGGCGGCCTGCCAGTCGGCAATCACCTATATCGACGGCGACAAGGGCCAGCTGCTGTACCGCGGCTACCCCATCGAGCAGCTCGCCAAGAACTGCGACTACCTCGAGACCTGCTACCTGCTGCTGTACGGAGAGCTGCCCAACGAAAGCGAAAAGGCCGACTTCGTCGAGCGCGTGACCAAGCACACCATGGTCAACGAGCAGATGCAGTTCTTCCTGCGTGGCTTCCGCCGCGATGCCCACCCCATGGCCGTCCTGACGGGCCTGGTCGGCGGCATGTCGGCCTTCTACCATGACAGCACGGACATCAACAATCCCGAGCACCGCGAGATTGCCGCCATCCGCCTGATCGCCAAGATGCCGACCCTGGTGTCGATGGCATACAAGTACGGTGTGGGCCAGCCCTACATGTACCCGAAGAACGACCTGTCGTACGCCGGCAACTTCCTGCGCATGATGTTCGGCAACCCCTGCGAGGAATACCAGGTCAACCCCGTGCTCGAACGCGCTCTGGACCGCATCTTCATCCTGCACGCAGACCACGAGCAGAACGCTTCGACCTCGACCGTGCGCCTGTGCGGCTCGTCGGGCACGAACCCGTTTGCCGCGATCTCGGCCGGCGTGGCCTGCCTCTGGGGCCCTGCCCACGGCGGCGCCAACGAAGCCTGCCTGAACATGCTGGAACAGATCCAGGCCAACGGCGGCATCGCCAAGGTCGGTCAGTTCATGGAACAGGTCAAGGACAAGTCGTCCGGCGTCAAGCTGATGGGCTTCGGCCACCGCGTGTACAAGAACTACGACCCGCGTGCCACGCTGATGCAGGAAACCTGCAATGAAGTGCTGGCCGAACTGGGCCTGGAAAACGACCCGCTGTTCGCGCTGGCCAAGGCCGTCGAGAAGATCGCCCTGGAAGACGACTACTTCGTGCAGCGCAAGCTCTACCCGAACGTCGACTTCTACTCCGGCATCGTGCAGCGCGCCATGGGCATTCCCGTCAACATCTTCACGGGCATTTTCGCCCTGGCCCGCACCGTCGGCTGGATCGCCCAGCTCAACGAGCAGATGGGTGACCCCGAGTACAAGATCGGCCGTCCCCGCCAGCTGTTCACCGGTTCGACCGAGCGCAGCGTCAAGCCTATCGCCCAGCGTTAATCCTCGCGGCCCCGGCCGCTGGAACACAAGCCCGCAGATGCCTTGGCCCTGCGGGCTTTTTTGCCTCTGGCGTTCGGGTCGGGTGGATCAGGTGCGACAACGGTCGCCTTCCCCTGGGAAGAATGAACGCCGAAGCCCTCATGCTGTAGCAGGGGTTTTGTGCGGCCCGCCCTGAAAATGCCCTTCGACAGGCTCAGGACGAACGGCATCTGCGTGCCTGAAGCCATGGCCACGCTTGCTACCCGTGTCACACTGCACGTGCCGTATTTTTCTGGAGAAACTCCCCGCATGTCCGACACCCTCGAATTGCTCAGCGCCCATGCCGCCTTTGGTGGCGCCCAGCGCTTTTACCGCCACGCCTCGAACGAGATCGGCCTGCCGATGAAGTTCTCGGTCTATCTGCCGCCGCGGGCCGTGGCCGGCGAAAAGGTGCCGGCGCTGGTCTATCTGGCCGGCCTGACCTGTACCGAGGAAACCTTCATGACCAAGGCCGGCGCCCAGCGCCTGGCTGCCGAACTGGGCGTGGCGCTGATCGCACCCGACACCAGCCCGCGCGGCGCCAACCTGCCCGGCGAAGCGGACAGCTGGGACTTCGGCGTGGGCGCAGGCTTCTACCTCGACGCCACGACCCGGCCCTGGGGCCTGCACTGGCGCATGGAAAGCTATCTGATCGAGGAGCTGCTGCCGCTGGTCGGCCGCAAGCTGCCCATCGACCTCGAACGGGTGGGCATCTTCGGCCACTCGATGGGCGGCCATGGCGCGCTGACGCTGGCCCTGCGCCATCCGGGAACGTTCAAGAGTGTTTCGGCCTTTGCGCCAATTGCCAATCCCAGCGAGTGCGCCTGGGGCCGCAAGGCCTTCAGCGGCTACCTGGGCGAGGACCGGTCCGCCTGGGCAGCGCACGATGCGACGGAACTGATGAAGGCACAGAAGGCCGCGCCCTACCCCGCGGGCATCCTCATCGACCAGGGCCTGGCCGACAAGTTCCTGATGGAAAAGCAACTGCTGCCCGAAGCCTTCGAAGCCGCCTGCGCCGGCGCGGGCCAGCCGCTGACGCTGCGCCGCCAGCCCGGCTATGACCATGGCTACTACTTCATCCAGACCTTCATCGACGACCATCTGCGCCACCATGCGAGCCAGCTGAACGGCTGACGCAACAGCGGGTATCGCACCAAAACAGTGCGATACCCGCGCTCGCCTAAAGTGGAGCGTTCGACTTCAGAAAGATAACCATGTCGCGCAAGCCGCAGATCACCCTCTCGTCCCTCGACCTTGATCGCATCGAAGCCCTGCTGGCGGTGGTGCCGGCGTCGGCATTCCCGGGCAAGGCCGATCTCCAGGCCGAACTCGATCGCGCCGATGTGGTCGAGCCGGCGCAGATGCCGGCCAATGTCGTGACCATGAATTCCACCGTGCAGTTCGAGATCCTTGAGTCGCACCAGCAATGCCAGCTGACCCTGGTCTACCCGCGCGACATCGACGGCAGCGCCGACCGCGTGTCGATCTTCGCGCCCGTGGGCAGCGCGCTGCTGGGCCTGTCCGTGGGCGATGAGCTGGCCTGGCCCGGCCCGGGCGGCAAGACCATGACGGTGCGCGTCACCGGAATCATCTACCAGCCGGAAAGCGCGGGCGATCTGCACCGCTAAACGCGCACCAAGGCAAGAGGCATCTGGGGGGCTACGCCCCCCAGCGCGAGCCACACGCAGTGGGCGAACGTGGGGGACTGGTTTTGCCGCCGGGCCGCCCCAAGGCAAAACGCGCCCCCTTGGGGGCCAGAGAGCCACACGCAGTGGGCGAACGGGGGGGCCTGATTTACATCCAGGCCGTGACCCAGGTCATGAGCATGCCGGTGCCCACCAGGCTCGCCTGCCAGCGCAGCACGTCCTGCCAACTGGGCATGTGGCGCTCCACGCGCTGATACAGCAGCCGGCCGGCGGCCAGCGACAGCGCGAAGGCCGCCCACAGGCCGACCAGATTGATGGCCAGCGAATCGGGCCAGAACCAGGTCACGACGGCATTGACCAGCAGGCACACCGGAAAGTGCACCAGGAACACCGAATACGACATCTGACCCAGTTGCTGCAGTCGCTTCGGGCCTTGCCAGGAAAGAAGTTTCGGGCTGCTCATCACGAGCACCAATGCCAGCGCCGTCGCGCCAGCCAGCGCAATGCGGTCGCGCCATTCCAGCCACAGCGCCACGCCGACCAGCAGCGCCATCAGCGTGCTCCAGGCCCAGGGCCGTGGCGAGCGAACGGCCCAGAAGGCCATCATGCCAAGCCCGTAGGCGCCAAAGAAATAGACCGCCCAGTTGTCGAAATCGGCATCGCGGTTGAAGCCCCACAGCGACGCCGCGGCCAGCAGCACGACCACGGCCTGGCCGGCCGTGGGCCGGGTGCCGGGTGCGTGTTCGCGGGGCGCGCCAAACCAGCGGCCCGCGGCAAACAGCAGCGCCGTCAGCGCAAACAGCTGGAAGTCGATCGACACATACCAGACGCCTGCCGACAGCGACTCCTCGCCGACGATGCCCTGCAGCAGCAGCGCGTGCGCCAGCAACTGGAACAGCGTGGGCGCGCCTGACAGCGAGGAATGGTCGAACCACGGCCGCACCAGCGCCGTCACCAGCACCGCCAGCACCAGGGCCACGGCCAGCGGCACGACCAACCGCACGAAGCGGCGCGCGATCTGCGGCAGCGCGGCGCTGTGGCGCGCCAGGCCCGTGGGCGCCAGGCTGGCCGCGGCCAGATAGCCGCCCAGCACCAGGAACAGCTGCACGGCCATGCGCGCATACTGGTCCAGCCACTCCATCAGCGCCGGCAGCAGCGGCTCCACCACATCCGCCATGGGGCCGTAGAACGCCAGGTGGTGCCAGACGATGGCGGCGCAGGCCAGGCCCTTGGTGCAGTCGATGGCGGCATTGCGCGCCGCGGGAGATGAGGAAGACATGGGCAGGAAGATCGCGGAACGGAGCGTCAGGCGCGTGGCGAATGAACAAAGGCCTGGGGTCTGTCCACGCGGCATGTCGCCGGATGAACAGGCGCCAGGGCCTGAAGCTGCTATTTTGCGCCTTTCCGGCGATTGCCGCTTGTCGCGCAGGCGCGGGGCGAAAACGCCAATGACCCTACTTGGTTCTTCGGCCCTTTCAGTAGCTTCTGAAAAGCCCATCAACAAAGGGACAATGCCGGGTATGACGCAAAGCACTCCTCTTCCTGAACTCAACCGCCAATTCATTTCGCACTTTGGCGAGATGGGCAGCCGATGGGGCATCAACCGGACCGTGGGCCAGATCTATGCGCTGCTGTTCCTGTCCCCGGTGGCGCTCAATGCCGACCAGATTGCCGAGGCGCTGGCGTTTTCGCGCTCGAACGTGAGCATGGGACTCAAGGAGTTGCAGTCGTGGCGCCTGGTGCATCTGCGCCACCACCCCGGCGACCGGCGCGAGTACTTCGACGCGCCGCAGGATGTGTGGGAAATCTTCCGGCTGCTGGCCGAAGAGCGCCGGCGCCGCGAGATCGAGCCGACGCAGTCGATGCTGCGCGCCGCGCTTCTCGAGGAGGTCGACACCGAGGAGGAGCGCTATGCCCAGGAGCGCATGCGCGACATGCATGAACTCATCGACCGGCTCATGACCTGGTTCGACGAGATCCAGCGCCTGTCGCCCGACACCGCCAAGCAGCTGATGGGCATGGGCGCAGCCGTCACGCGCGTGCTGGAATTCAAGGACCGCTTGACCGGCAAGAGCCCGGCCGCTCGCGGCCTGCCGCCGGCCGCGCCCTGATCAGCCCAGCGCCAGGCGCTCGCGCGCCGCCTGGTACTCGCGGCGCAGTTGGGCCACGCGCTCAGCCACGCTGGTCACGGCATCGATGCTGCCGATGCCCTGGCCGCAGCCCCAGATGTCCTTCCAGGCCTTGGTCGCGCCGCCGCCGAAGTTCATTTTGCTCGGGTCGGACTCGGGCAGGTTTTCCGGGTCCAGGCCGGCCGCGCGGATCGAGGGCGCGAGGTAGTTGCCATGCACGCCGGTGAACAGGTTGCTGTAGACGATGTCGTCGGAGTTGCCGTCGACGATGGCCTGCTTGTAGGCATCGCTGGCGCGTGCCTCGTGCGTGGCGATGAAGGCCGAGCCGATGTAGCCGAAGTCGGCGCCCATGGCTTGCGCCGCGAGCACCGCGCCGCCGGATGCAATCGCACCGGACAGTGCCAGCGGGCCGTCGAACCACTGGCGGATTTCCTGGATCAACGCAAACGGGCTCTTGCCGCCCGCATGGCCGCCCGCGCCCGCGGCCACGGCCACCAGGCCGTCGGCGCCCTTTTCCACGGCCTTGTGCGCGAACTTGTTGTTGATGATGTCATGCAGCACCACGCCGCCCCAGGCATGCACCGCCTGGTTCACATCCTCGCGCGCGCCCAGCGAGGTGATCACGATGGGCACGCGAAAGCGCGCGCAGACTTCCATGTCGTGCTCGAGCCGGTCGTTGCTCTTGTGCACGATCTGGTTGATCGCAAACGGCGCCGCCGGGCGCTCGGGGTTGGCGCGGTTGTAGGCATCGAGCGTTTCGGTGATCTCGGCCAGCCAGTCCTCGAGCTGCGCCGCAGGCCGCGCATTGAGCGCGGGCATCGAGCCGACGATGCCGGCCTGGCACTGGGCAATCACCATCTGCGGGTTGCTGATGATGAACAGCGGCGAGGCAATGACCGGCAGGGTCAGGCCCTGGAGTGCCTGGGGAAGTCGCGACATGCTTGTCTCCTGTACTTTAGAAATCGTCGATGTTCAGTGCCATGACGCTGTCCGCGCCCTGGACGATGCCGTCGCGCAGCGCGGCGGTCCTGACCAGCACATGCTCGGCATAGAACTGTGCCGTGGCGATCTTCGCGCGCAGGAAACGCGGGTCCTGTCCCGCAGGCAGCAGCTGCTCGGCCACCCACAGCGCACGCGCCAGCTGCCAGCCCGCGAACAGATTGCCGGCAAGCATCAGATACGGCACGCTGCCCGCGTACGCGGCGTTGGGCTGCGCCTTGGCGTTGGCCAGCATGAAATCGACGACTTCGAGGAACGCCAGGCGCGCGGCGCGCAGCTGGCGTGCCACCGACTGCGCGGCGGGCGTGCCGCAGGATTGCAGCTGTGCCTCGGTTTCGGCGATCTGCGCGGCAAAGCCGCGGGCCACCTGGCCGCCGTCGCGCAGGGTCTTGCGGCCGACGAAATCGTTGGCCTGGATGGCGGTCGTGCCCTCGTAGATCGGCAGGATCTTGGCGTCGCGGTAGTGCTGGGCCGCGCCGGTCTCCTCGATGAAGCCCATGCCGCCATGCACCTGCACGCCCAGGCCCGTGACTTCCTGGGCCATCTCGGTGCTGTAGCCCTTGACCAGCGGCACCATGAATTCGTAGAGCGCGGCGTGGTGTGCGCGCTGGGCGGCATCGGGGTGGTGATGGGCCAGGTCGTACGACGCCGCGGCCGTGGTCGCCAGCGCGCGGCAGCCCTCGGTCGTGGCGCGCATCAGCATCAGCATTCGGCGCACATCGGGGTGGTGGATGATCGTCGCGCTGGCCTTCACGCTGCCATCGACCGGGCGGCTCTGCACGCGCTCCTTGGCAAACGCCGCGGCCTGCTGGTAGGCGCGGTCGGCAATCGCGATGCCCTGCACCCCCACCGCGTAGCGCGCGGCGTTCATCATGATGAACATGTATTCGAGGCCGCGGTTCTCCTCGCCCACGAGGAAACCACGCGCACCCGCGCCCGCGCCGTCGGCGACGCTGCCTGCCAGGCCGTCGCCGAACTGCAGCACGGCCGTGGGCGAGGCCTTGATGCCCAGCTTGTGCTCGATGGAGACGCACTGCACATCGTTGCGCGCGCCCAGGCCGCCGCCCTCCACCAGGAACTTGGGCACGACAAACAGGCTGATGCCCTTGACGCCCTCGGGCGCGCCCTGCACGCGCGCCAGCACCAGGTGCACGATGTTCTCGGCCATGTCGTGCTCACCGTAGGTGATGAAGATCTTGGTGCCGAACACCTTGTAGCTGCCGTCGCCCAGGGGTTCGGCACGCGTGCGCACCAGCGCCAGGTCGGAACCGGCCTGGGGCTCGGTCAGGTTCATGGTGCCGGTCCACTGGCCGGTCACGAGCTTTTCGAGGTAAGCGGCCTTGAGTTCCTCGCTGCCCGCGGTGAGCAGGGCCTCGATCGCGCCATCGGTCAGCAACGGGCACAGCGCAAAGCTCAGGTTGGCCGCATTGAGCATTTCCACGCAGGCCGCGCCAATGGTCTTGGGCAAGCCCTGGCCGCCGAAATCGGCGGGATGCTGCAGGCCCTGCCAGCCGCCTTCGGCGTACTGGCGGAATGCCTGCTTGAAGCCGTCGCTGGTGGTGACGACACCGTCTTTCCAGCTTGATGGCGCAATGTCGGCGGGGCGGTTCAGTGGCGCCACCACGCCCTGCGTGAAGCGCGCGCATTCCTCGAGCACGGCCTGCGCAGTGTCGAGTCCGGCCTCCTCGAAACCCGGCAATTGCGCGACCTGGTCAAGCCCGGCCAGGTGCTCCATGTTGAACAACATGTCTTGGAGAGGTGCTACATAGCTCATGGAATTTCCTTTGAATGGCGCGGCGCCTAATAGCTGATGCGCCCCGAGGCGCTGACGATGGACAGGTCGACGAAACGCGAGCCGAACTGCGACCCGGGCTTGAACGTGACCCAGTAGCCGCCCAGGTCCTGGGCATTGAAATTGCGCAGGCTGGCGGCGATCTTCTCGCGGTTCACGGGCTGGGCCCGGCGCAGCGCCTCGGCCACCACCTTGGCATTGACGTAGCCTTCCATCATCGCGTAGCTGGCAGTCATCTCCGCGGATTTGGGCTGGGCCGCGAGCGCGTCGCGAAATTCCTTGTTCAGGCGCATCGATACGCGGTAGGGGCTGGGCACCACCTGCGCGATCGACAGGCCGCTCATCAGCTCGGTCGGCAGGCGCGTGGCCAGCTGCTCGATGTCGGAATCGGACGTGGCATAGATCTGCGCCGTGCCCGATTCCATGCGGTAGGCTTCGACAAAGGCCGCGGTGGCGGGGCTCGAAGCCACCAGCAGGATGGCCTGGGGCGCGGGGTCGGTCTTGCGCAGTTGCTCGACCACTTCGAGCACCTGGCTGCGCCCGTTCCTGAGCGTGAGTTGCGCCACCAGCTTGGCCCCCGCCGGCGTCGCCGTGGTCTGGGCCAGCTGCAGCACGGCATCGCTGTCCGCACGCTGCTCGATCACCAGCGCCAGGCGCGTGATGCCGACCATGGCCAGATGGCTTGCGATCTTGGCCATCTCGTCTTGCAGGCCCGCGCGGGTGCTGAAGACCTGCGGCGCGCGCGCGACCTCGGTGTCATTGCCCTGGTAGCCCACCAGGCTGATGCGCTCCTGCTCCAGCAGGCCGCTGCCCAGCAGCGCGGCGAGATTGCCGTTGCCCATGAAACCGGCAAGCACCACCGGCTTGGACTTGGCCAGCAGTTCACGCGTGCGCGCGACGGTGTTCTCGGGATGCCCGCCATCGTCCACGACCACCAGCTGCACCGGCTGGCCCTGGATACCGCCGGCCTTGTTGACCTGATCGAAATGCAGGCGCATGCCTTGCGCATAGGCGCGGCCCTGGGTGCCGCCCTTGCCGGTCAACGGCGCGACTTGCCCAACCACCCATTGGGCTTGCACACCCATGCAGGCCAGGGTACACGCCAGCGCAACAGCGGCCCGGCGGCCGGCGGCCATCATTGAATCCATGCGGTTGTCTCCCTCTGTCACGCGCGCTGGGCGCTGCATATTCTTATAGGGAGGGCCTGCCGCGGCGCGGCCCGACGGGGCGGACCGCGCAGGGCAGGCCCGGAGGGGCTGGCCCCTCGGCTTGCCAATGTGGCGCTCAGAGCGCGTTGACCAGCTCCGGCACGGCCGTGAACAGGTCGGCTTCGAGGCCGTAGTCGGCGACGCTGAAGATCGGCGCTTCGGCGTCCTTGTTGATCGCCACGATCACCTTGGAGTCCTTCATGCCGGCCAGATGCTGGATCGCGCCCGAGATGCCCACGGCAACGTACAGCTGCGGCGCGACGATCTTGCCGGTCTGGCCGACCTGCAGGTCGTTGGCGGCGTAGCCCGCGTCCACGGCGGCGCGCGAGGCGCCGATCGCGGCGCCGAGCTTGTCGGCCAGCGGCGTGATCACTTCGTTGAACTTCTCGGCCGAGCCCAGCGCACGGCCGCCCGACACGATGATCTTCGCGGCGGTGAGTTCGGGGCGGTCGCTGGCGGCGATCTCGCTGCCGACGAAGCGGCTCTTGCCGGCATCGGCGGCAGCCGTCACGTTTTCCACGCCGGCGCTGCCGCCCGTGGCCGCAGCCGCGTCGAAGCCCGTGGTGCGCACGGTGATCACCTTGGTCGCATCGCTGCTCTGCACGGTGGCAATCGCGTTGCCGGCGTAGATCGGGCGCTCGAAGGTGTCGGGGCTCACGACCTTGGTGATGTCGCTGATCTGCGCGACGTCGAGCGTGGCGGCCACGCGCGGCGCGACGTTCTTGCCCGAGGCGGTGGCGGGAAACAGGATATGGCTGTAGTTGCCAGCGAGCGCCAGCACCTGGGCGGCGATATTCTCGGCCAGGCTGTTCTTCAGCGCGGCGCCATCGGCGAGGATCACCTTGGAGACGCCGGCAATCTGGGACGCGGCTTGCGCGGCAGCGGCAGCGCCCTCACCGGCCACCAGCACATGCACCTCGCCACCGCAGGCGGCGGCAGCCGTGACGGTGTTCAGGGTCGCGGGCTTGATCGAGGCGTTGTCGTGTTCTGCAATTACAAGGGAAGTCATGGAATTTCTTTCGATTAGGACACACTTCGATAGGCTCAGGGGGCCCGCCGAGGGGTGAGCGGGAAAACCGTTCGTCCTGAGCTTGTCGAAGGATGAAGGGCCTGTCCTCAGGGAAGTCCCCGCAAAGGGTTTAAATCACCTTCGCTTCGTTCTTCAATTTGTCCACCAGCGCCGCCACATCGGCCACCTTCACACCCGCGCCGCGCTTGGCGGGCTCGGACACCTTGAGGGTCTTGAGGCGCGGCGCCACGTCGACACCCAGGTCCTCGGGCGTCACGGTGTCGAGCTGCTTTTTCTTGGCCTTCATGATGTTGGGCAGCGTCACATAGCGCGGCTCGTTGAGGCGCAGGTCGGTGGTGATCACGGCCGGCGTGTTCAGCGACAGGGTCTCGAGGCCGCCGTCGACTTCGCGTGTGACCTGAACCACATCGCCCGACACTTCCACCTTCGAGGCAAACGTCGCCTGCGGCAGATCGGCCAAGGCCGCGAGCATCTGGCCGGTCTGGTTGGCGTCGTCATCGATGGCCTGCTTGCCCAGGATGATCAGGCCGGGCTGCTCCTTGTCGACCAGGGCCTTGAGCAGCTTGGCCACGGCCAGCGGCTGCAGTTCCGCATCGGTCTGCACCAGGATCGCGCGGTCGGCGCCGATCGCCATCGCGGTGCGCAGGGTTTCCTGGCACTGGGCCACGCCGCAGGACACGGCGATGACCTCGGTGGCCGCGCCCTTTTCCTTCAGGCGCACGGCTTCCTCGACGGCAATCTCGTCAAACGGGTTCATGCTCATCTTGACATTGGCGATATCGACGCCGCTGCCATCGGATTTGACGCGCACCTTGACGTTGTAGTCCACCACGCGTTTGACTGGGACCAGTACCTTCATTGCTTCGGCTCCTCGATTTATGAATGGAATTGACGTATACGTAAACTCGAAACATTCTATGCGGCAAAGCCGCGCAGCCGGCGCGGATCAATGCGGGCACCAGGGGCAGGCGCCAAAAAGAACGATCGTTCTATTCTAGGCGCGATCGGCCGGCGCCGTATCACTTTTGGAAGACGCCGCCGCAGAGGGCGCGCGCGCATCGCCGCGCGACATGTCCTGGGCTTCCGGGTCGATGGGCCAGGCCACCAGGCGCTGCTGCGGCACGGCCAGCGCCACTTCGGCGGAGCGCAACCCGGCCAGCACCGCGATATTGACGGCCGAGCGCACATTGCCCTGGCCGTTGATCGGATCGTTGATGTAGTAGGTCAGCGTGAACTGCAGCCCGTGCGGCAGGATGTCGACCAGCTGCACGAAAGGTGCCGGCTTTTCCAGCACGCGCGGCTGGGCCCGCGCCGCGGCCAGCATCAGTTGCGACACCTGCTCCACGCTGCTGTCGAGTTCGACGGTGATGGTCGTGCTGAGCGAGAAACGCTGGTCGAAGTCGGTCAGGTTCTCGACGCGCTGGGTGATCAGCGACTCGTTGGGCACGATGGATTCGCGGCCATTGGAGGCGCGGATGACGGTGTAGCGGGTACGGATGTCGGTGATCTGGCCCTCGAAGCCGTCAACGCGCACGTTGTCGCCGATGCGCAGCGCGCGCTCGATCAGCACCAGAAAGCCGCTGACATAGTTCGAGGCGATCTTCTGCATGCCGAAGCCCAGGCCCACGCCCAGCGCGCCCCCCATCACCGACAGCGCCGTGAGGTCCACACCGACGATGGACAGCGAGATCAGCAGGCCGATGGTGATCAGCACCGTGCGCATCAGGTTCATCGCCACCTTGCGCATGGACAGGTCGTGCACCACCTGGTTGAGCACGCGCTGCTCGAACAGCGCCGCGGCCCAGAGCACGGCCACCATCATCAGGCCGGCCGAGATCACGCCTTCGAACAGCGTCAGCAGGCTCACCGAGGTCTTGCCCAGCGGGATGTGCACGCCGTCGAGGTCGGCCATGACGCTGGGCAGCAAGCCCAGGCTGGCCAGCACCGCCACGGCCCAGGCCAGCCACGAGAAGATGCGCTCGAACAGCCGCGCCGCGGTCGAGGCCGGGAAGGTCTTGGCCAGCACGCGCACGACAAAGCGGATCACCGCCAGCGACAGCAGGATGGAGGTGGCCACGCGCAGCCAGAACACCGGCTGGAAATTGGCCAGCAGGCCCTGTGCGCAGGCGACCAGCACCAGGCACAGCAGCGGGAACATCGCGCCGCCCAGCGTGGTCGGCCCGAGCCACACCGAGGTCGTGCTGCCGTACTGGTTGCGCAGCCCGCGCGTGATGAAGAAGGCCAGCGCCAGGCACAGCGCGATCAGCCCGAACTCGGTCCAGCTGCTCGAGCGCTGGAAGTCATCGATCAGCCGCTCGAGGGCTTCGGCTCCATTGGTATTCATGCGCCTGCCCTCCAGCCGGGCTGGCGTTTTTGCACGAAGGCGTCCACGCCCTCGCGCGCATCGGCGTCTTGCATGTTCACGGCCATGGTCTGGCCGGCCAACTGGTAGGCGGCCTCGATGCCGAGTTCGCGCTGCTGGTAGACCAGCGCCTTGCCCATGGCCACGGCCGTGCGCGGCTTGTCGAGAATGGACAGCACCAGCGCTTCGACCGCATCGGCCAGCGCCTCGGGCGCGACAACGCGGTTGACCAGGCCTTGGTCGAGCGCGGTGGCGGCATCGATGAAATCGCCGGTGAGCAGCATCTCCATCGCCTTCTTGATCGGCACGTTGCGCACCAGCGGCACGCTGGGCGTGGCGCAAAACAGGCCATAGCGGATGCCGCTCGTGGCAAAGCTAGCGGCCTCGCTGGCCACGGCCAGGTCGCACTGCGCGACCAGCTGGCAGCCCGCGGCCGTCGCCATGCCCTGCACCTGCGCGATGACCGGCACCGGCAGCTTCTGCAGGCTCAGCATCATGCGGCTGCAGCGCGCGAACAGCGCCTGGTGGCTGGCCAGGCTGCCGTCGGCCGCCATCTCCTTGAGATCATGTCCCGCGCAGAAGGCCCGGCCTTGCGCGGCCAGCACCAGCACGCGCGCCGTGGCGTCGGCAGCGACGGTGTCGATGGCCGCCTGCAGCGCCGCCAGCATGCTGCTGCCCAGCGCATTGAAGCGCGCGGGATCGTTGAGGTTCAGGGTGAAAACACCGCGCGCATCGCGCTGCAGCTGCACCAGCGCGCCGGCGTTGGACTGGTCGGCGCGGGCAGTGGAAGAAGCGTCATGCATGTACGAAAAAATCCTTGGAAAAATGGGGGCTCGCAGCGCCCCGCGCGCTCACAGATCGGCCAGCACGCGCAGATGCGCCTCGACGCTGCGCCCCAGGGCGCTCATCGCATAGCCGCCTTCGAGGCACGACACGATGCGGCCCTTGGAAAAGCGCCGCGCGACATCCTTGATGCGGCTGGTGATCCAGGCGTAGTCCTGCTCGTTCATGGCCCACTGGCCCATGTCGTCTTCGCGGTGGCCATCGAAGCCGGCGCTGATGAAGATCATCTGCGGCTTGAAGGCCTCGAGCCGCGGAATCCACATCATCTCGACGATCTCGCGGATGTCCATGCCCTTGGTATAGGCCGGCAAGGGTACGTTGACCATGTTGTCGGCCGGGTCCTGGTCGCCGGAAAAAGGAAAGAACGGGTGCTGGAACACGCTGACCATCAGCACACGGGGGTCGCCGGCCAGGATATCCTCCGTGCCGTTGCCGTGGTGTACGTCAAAGTCGACAATGGCCACGCGCTCCAGTCCATGGTGCTCGAGCGCATGCAGCGCCGCGATGGCCACGTTGTTGAAGAAGCAAAAGCCCATGGCCTGGCTGCGTGTCGCGTGGTGGCCGGGCGGGCGCACCGAACAGAACGCGTTTTCCAGCTCGCCGGCCAGCACCGCATCAGTGGC
Organism: Comamonas antarctica; assembly: GCF_013363755.1. Lineage (NCBI taxonomy): Bacteria > Pseudomonadati > Pseudomonadota > Betaproteobacteria > Burkholderiales > Comamonadaceae > Comamonas > Comamonas antarctica. The sequence goes on along the minus strand of NZ_CP054840.1, from coordinate 1,249,636 downwards.
CGCGATGCCCGCGCCCGCCGCATGCAGCGCGGCGCTCCAGGTGCAGGCATTGATCGCGGTATCGGGATCGATCTGCGCATAGGGCGCGCCGCCAATCAGCCGTGCCTGCTCGAGTTGCTCGCAGCGCTCCCTGAGCCCCTGCAGATAAGCGGCATCATGGGCCAGCACGACATCGGCCAGCGGCGCCACCGGGGCCTCGCGCCGGTCAAGCGCATCGGACACCCCGCTGATCAGCAGCCGGTCCTCGATCGCATCGAGCCGCTGCGGACATTCGGGATGCCCAGGGCCCATCTCGTGCTTCCAGCACTCGCGATGGGAAAAATAACCCGTCTTGCCCACTGTCATGCCTCCGCAGTCAGTTTTTCGGATAACGTGGGGACCATGCAAGCACTGCCCCACATCCAGTCGATCCTGAACCAGCTTAACACGGTGATCGTGGGCAAGACGGCCCAGGTCCAGGACTGCGTAGCCTGCCTGCTGGCCGGCGGCCACCTGCTGATCGAGGACGTTCCCGGCGTGGGCAAGACCACGCTCGCGCATGCGCTGGCGCATACCTTCGGCCTGCAGTTCGCGCGCGTGCAGTTCACCGCCGACCTGATGCCCAGCGATCTCACCGGCGTGTCGGTCTATGACCGGGGCCAGGAAAATTTCGTCTTCCACCGGGGCCCGGTGTTCACCCAGTTGCTGCTGGCCGATGAAATCAACCGCGCCAGTCCCAAGACGCAAAGCGCGCTGCTCGAAGCCATGGAGGAAAAGCAGGTGTCGATCGAAGGCCGCAGCCACCACCTGCCGCAGCCGTTCTTCGTGATCGCCACGCAGAACCCGCTGGAGCAGCTGGGCACCTATGCGCTGCCCGAAAGCCAGCTCGACCGCTTCCTGATGCGCATCTCGCTGGGCTACCCCGACCGCGAGGCCGAGCGCGAACTGCTGCGCGGCAACGGCCGGCGCGACCGGCTTGAATCGCTGCAGCCGCTGATCGACACGGCGCAGCTCGCCGCGCTGCAGGCCCAGGTGCTGGCCGTGCATGCGTCGGATGCGCTGCTGAACTATGTGCAGGACCTGATCGAGGCCACGCGCTCGGGGCGCTGGTTCGTGCAGGGCCTGTCGCCGCGCGCCGGCATCGGACTGCTGCGCGCCGCCAAGGCCCAGGCGCTGATCAGCGGACGCGACTATGTCGCCCCGGACGACGTGCAGGCCATCCTGGCGCAGACCGTGGCCCACCGGCTGGTGCCGGCGGTTCATGCAGGGCGCGGCGCGCTCGAACAGGTGCGTGCCATGCTGGACGCCACCCCGCTCGCATGAACGGCGCGCGCCCGGCCCGTGCCGGCAGCTTCCCGCACCCGTGGCGCCCGCTGCGCCAGCATGCGCTGCGCCAGCAGCTGCAGCGGCGCTGGCTCGCGCGGCTGCCGCGCAAGGACCAGCTGGCGCTGACCCAGCGCAATGTCTACATCCTGCCCACGGGCGCCGGCTGGATGCTCGCGCTCACGCTGGCCGTGCTGCTGGTGGCCAGCATCAACTACCAGCTCAATCTGGGCTACCTGCTGACCTTCCTGCTCGCGGGCAGCGCGGCCGCGGGCATGCTGGCGGGCCACGCCAACCTGCGCGGCCTGGTGCTGCACCTGCAGCCGCCCGCGCCGGTGTTTGCAGGCCAGCGCTGCGCGCTGCGCATCGTCCTCGACAACCCGGGCCGGCGCGCGCGCCATGGCATCGGACTGGCCGTCACCGAAGCCCTCGACGGCCCGCCGCAATGGGCCTGGGCCGATGTGCCGGCGCAGGCCAGCAGCGTCATCGAACTGGCGTTCGTGCCACAGCAACGGGGCTGGCAGGCGCTGCCGCGCGTCACCGCCGAAACCCGTTTTCCGCTGGGCAGCTTTCGCGCCTGGAGCCCGTGGCGCCCGGCGGCGCAGCTGCTGGTGTATCCGCAGCCCGAGGCCGCGCCGCCGCCGCTGCCGGCCGCGCGCCCCCAGGGCACGGGCCGCGCCGGCACGCGCGCCGATGGCGCCGACGACTTCGACGGCGTGCGCGCCTACCGCCATGGCGACCCGCTCAAGCAGGTGGTCTGGAAAAAGGCCGCGCAGGCCTGGGCCACGGGCAGCGGCCTGGTCAGCCGCGACCGGCCGCAGGCCCGGCCGGGCCGGCTCTGGCTCGACCGCGCCGCCACCGGCCTGGTCGACACCGAAGCCAGCATCGCACGCCTCACGGCCTGGGTGCTGGCCGCAGACGCGCAAGGCCTGGAATGGGGACTGGAGCTGCCCGGGGGCGTGCGCCTTGCGCCCGACAGCGGCGCGGCCCACCGCCAGCGCAGCCTGGAAGCACTGGCGCTGCATGCGGCGCCCGCGGCAGCCGCGCCATGACCCTGCGCGCCCGCCTCGACGCGATGCCGCGCGACATGCGCGATACCTTGTTCGTGCTGGCGGTCGTGGCGTGGGTGATCGCGCCGCATGCCAGCCATCTGCCCTGGTGGACGCTCGGCCTGGCGCTGTGCCTGCTGGCCTGGCGCGGACTGCTGGCCTGGCGCGCGCGGCCGCTGCCCGGGCGCTGGGTCATGGGCGCGCTGCTGCTGCTGGCCGTGGGCGCGACCTGGCTCACGCACCGCAGCCTGGTGGGCCGCGATCCCGGCGTGACGCTGATCGTGCTGCTGCTGGCGCTCAAGACACTGGAGCTGCGCGCGCGCCGCGATGCGCTGGTGGTGTTCTTCCTGGCGTTCTTCACGCTGCTGAGCCACTTCTTCTATTCGCAGTCGCTGGCGATTGCAGCGGCGCAGCTGATCGCGCTGGTGGGCCTGCTCACGGCCGTGGTCAACGCCCACCTGCCCGTGGGCCGGCCGCCGCTGGCCGATTCGCTGCGCATTGCCGCCCGGCTCACGCTGTGGGGCACGCCGGTCATGCTGGTGCTGTTCCTGCTGTTTCCGCGCATGGCGCCGCTGTGGGGCATGCCCGGCGACGAGCTGGCCGGGCGCAGCGGACTGTCGCCGGAGATGACCGTGGGCGAAGTCGCGCGGCTGGCGCTCGACGACAGCGTCGCGCTGCGCGTGCGCTTCGACAGCCCGCAGGGCGAGCCGCCGCCGCGCTCCACACTGTACTTCCGCGGGCCCGTGCTGTCGGAGTTCGACGGCCGCCAGTGGCGCGAGTCGTGGGAAGGCTCGCTGCCCGCGCAACTGCAGGTGCGCGGCCCGGCCGTGCCCTATGAGATCACGCTCGAGCCGAGCCGCCGCCGCTGGCTGCTCACGCTCGATGCCGCGGCCACGGCGCCCGAGTTGTCCGGCCAGCGTGCGCGCATGACGCCGCAGCTGCAATGGCTGGCCCAGCGGCCGATCACCGATGTGCTGCGCTACCGCGCGCAAAGCCATGTCGATTTCCAGCACGGCCCGCTGCAGCGCGTGCCGCAGCTCGCGGTCTACACCGCGCTGCCCGAGGGCAGCGACCCGCGCACCCTCGCGCTGGCCACGCAGATGCGCGCGGACGTGGGCGCCAGACCGGCCGCACTGGTCGAAGCCGCGCTGGCGCGCCTGCGCACCGGCGGCTACCGCTACACGCTGGAGCCCGGCGTGGTTGCCGCCAACACCGCCGACGACTTCTGGTTCGGCAGCAAGCAGGGCTTTTGCGAGCACATTGCCTCGGCCTTCGTGGTGCTGATGCGCGCACTCGACATTCCGGCGCGCATCGTCACCGGTTTCCAGGGCGGCGAACGCAATCCCGTCGACGGATACTGGACGGTGCGCAACAGCGACGCCCACGCCTGGGCCGAAGTCTGGCTTGCAGGCCAGGGCTGGGTCCGCGTCGACCCGACCACGGCGGTCGCTCCAGGCCGCACCAGCGAACTCCAGCGCCTGGCCGCCCCGCGCGGCGCCTTCGGCCAGGCCATGGACAGCGTCATCGCCCCGGGCCTGGTGCAGCAGCTGCGTGCCGCCTGGGAAGCCGTGAACAACGGCTGGAACCAGTGGGTGCTGAACTACACGCAAAGCCGCCAGGCGGATCTGCTGCGCCAGCTCGGACTGTCGTCCCTGGGCACGCCGCAATGGCAGACGCTCGCGCAGTGGCTTGCGGGCCTGGCCGCGCTCGCGGCGCTGGCGGTCGGCGCCTGGCTCTGGCGCGAACGCCACGTGCCCGAAGGCGGCTGGCAGCGCCTGCGGCGCCAGGCCTGCACGCGGCTGCAGCAGGCGGGTTTGGAATTGCCCACGAATGCGCCCCCGCGCACGATGGCCGATCTGGCGCGCGCCCGCTGGGGCGGCGAGGCCGCCGACATTGCCGCCTGGCTGCTGCGCCTCGAACACCAGCGCTACGCCCCCGCCTCCTCCGATCACCCCGCTGCCCAGCAACTGTCCCGGCTGCGGCGCGATTTCAAGTCCCTGCGCTGGCCCCGGCCGGCGCCCACCCAAGCTCCATGAAACGACTGCTTTCCACTGCCCTCGTCTGCCTCGCCGCCGCCACCGCCACGGTCGCCCCACCCGTTCTTGCCCAGCCGAAGCAGCGCTCCGCGGTGCAGGGCACCACCGCCTATGCCGAACGCGGCGAGGCGCTGCAGATGGCGGCCGACATCGCGGCGCGCCGCGGCCTGCCGCCGGCATGGGTCGAGGCGACGCTGGGCCAGGCGCGCTTCCTGCCCCAGGTGCCGCGGCTGATGACGCCCTCGACCCAGGTCTCGGCCAGGAACTGGAACAACTACCGCGGCCGCTTCATCGACCCGGTGCGCATCCGCGCCGGCGTGCGTTTCTGGAACACCCATGAAGCGGCACTGGCGCGCGCCGAGCGCGAGTACGGCGTGCCCGCGGAAATCATCGTCGGCATCATCGGCGTGGAAACCGTCTACGGCCAGCAAATGGGCAACTTCCGCGTGATCGACGCGCTCGCCACGCTGGCCTTCGACTTCCCCGAGGCGCATCCGCGTGCCGCCGCGCGCACCGAATACTTCCGCGGCGAACTCGAGCAGTTCCTGGACTTCACCTACCGCGGCGGCATCGACCCGTTCGCGCTGCGCGGCAGCTATGCGGGCGCGATGGGCCTGGGCCAGTTCATGCCGTCGAGCTGGGCCAAATGGGCCGTGGACTTCGATGGCGACCAGCGCATCGACCTGTTCGCCAGCCCGGTCGATGCGATCGGCTCGGTGGCCAACTACTTCATCGGCCACGGCTGGAAGCCCGGCATGCCGACGCACTACCCGGTGTCGCTGAACGCCGCGCCCGAGCAGATGGCCACGCTGCTGGGCCCCGACATCCTGCCCACGTTCACGCCGGCCCGCATGCTCGAGCTGGGCGCGCGCGTGCATGGTTCAGGCGCGGCGCATGCCGGCCCGCTGGCCCTGGTGGAGTTGCGCAATGGCGCCGACGCGCCGCTGTACATCGCCGGCACCGAGAACTTCTATGCGATCACGCGTTACAACTGGTCGAGCTACTACGCGCTGTCGGTGATCGAGCTGGGCGAGGAGGTGCGCATGGCGCGCGAGGCGCGGCCGTGAGCTGCCGGCAGCGCGCGCATTGCGCCAAACGCGCATTTTTCAAGGCCCTTGCCTAGCACAAAAATCCGCGTTTTTTTCTCTTGAAATCATTCTTGCTGCCTAAATGTTCGTTCCAAGCGGCAACCATACCGAGCGCCGCGCAGCCACTCTGGAGCTCATTTGATGATTTTCACCGCCCCCGTTCTCCGCCGTTCCAGCCATGACCAGGCACTGCAGCGCTTCCTGCAGTCCACGCTGACCAGCCCCCTGAGCCGTCTTTCCGAAGCCTCTGCCTCGATGAGCGCCGCCTTCACCGCGACCCAGGATGAACAGTCCACGACGCTGCAGCTCGATGTGCCCGGCCTGGCGCGCGAGCAGCTGCAGCTGCGCCTCGAAGGCGCGCAGGTTCATCTGACCAGCGTCGAAGGCGCGCCGCGCAAGGTGCAGCGCTCCTGGGAACTGGGTCATGAGATCGACGTGGCCGCGAGCAGCGCCAAGCTCGAGAACGGCGTGCTGACGCTGCGCCTGGCCAAGCTGGCTCCCGTCGACAAGACCGTGACGCTGAACATCGAGTAAGCGCCTTGCATCGCGCCGCTCGCGCGGCAATGAAAAACCCGGCCGATCTGGCCGGGTTTTTTTGCGTCCGGCCGCCGGCCGGATTCACTCGTGGCGCAGCGCCTCGATGGGATCGAGCCGCGCCGCGCGGCGTGCCGGGAAGTAGCCGAAGACCACGCCGATGCCGGCCGAGAACACGAACGACAGCACGTTCACGCTGACATTGAACACATAGGGCACATCCATCACGCCGGCCAGGATCACCGAAGCCAGCGTGGCCAGCGCAATGCCGATCAGCCCGCCCAGCGCCGCCAGCACCACGGCCTCGATCAGGAACTGCAGCAGCACCTCGCGCTCCAGTGCGCCGATCGCCAGGCGCAGGCCGATCTCGCGCGTGCGCTCGGTCACGCTCACCAGCATGATGTTCATGATGCCGATGCCGCCGACCAGCAGGCTCACGCCCGCGACCGCGCCCAGCAGCATGGTCAGCACCTGGGTCGTGCCCGACAGCGTGTCGGCCAGCTGCTTGGTGTCGAGGATGTTGAAGTTGTCTTCGTCGCTGTCGGCCAGCTTGCGCAATTCGCGCAGCAACTGGCGCAGGCTGGCCTTGACGCGCTCGGGCTCGCTGCCCTCGGCCATCGACACCAGCAGCGTGTTGATGCGCTTGGAGCCGGTGATGCGCCGCTGCAGCGTGTTCAGCGGCACCAGCACCATGTCGTCCTGGTCGTTGCCGAACGCGCCCTGGCCCTTCGAAGCCAGCACGCCGACGATCTCGCAGGAGAACTCGCGCACGCGCATCAGCTGGCCCATGGGATCGGCGTTGCCGAACAGTTCGCGCTTCACGGTCGAGCCGATGATGCAGACCGCCGAACCCGCGCGGATTTCCTCGGCCGTGAACTCGCGGCCCGTGGCCAGCTGCCAGTTGCCGGTCTTGAGCCACTCATTGGTGCTGCCGATGACGCTGCTCGACCAGTTGCGCCCGCCCGCGACCACGGTGGCGGTGGCGCGGCCCTCGGCGGCCACCGCGTAGATGCCGCCGATCTGCTGCGCGATCGCATCGACGTAGGTGTCCTTGAAGGTCGGCGCGCCGCCGCTGCCCGGGCCCATGCGCTGGCCGGGCCGGATCTGCAGCAGGTTGGTGCCCAGGCCGGAGATCTGGTTCTGCACCGCCAGGGTCGCGCCGTTGCCCAGCGTCACCATGGTGATCACCGCGCTCACGCCGATCACGATGCCGAGGATGGTCAGGAAGGAGCGCAGCAGGTTGCGCCGGATCGAGCGCAGCGCCAGCAGGATGGAGCTCAACAGCATCAATGCACCTCCGTGGGCACGGCGATGCCCTGCTCGCGCGCCCAGACCACGGGCGCCGGATTCACCGTGTCCGTGTCGATGCGGCCGTCGACGAAGCGCACGATGCGCCGCGCGTACGCGGCCATGTCGGGCTCGTGCGTGACCATCAGCACGGTGATGCCCTGGTCGTCATTGAGGCGCCACAGCAGCTCCATGATTTCATTGCTGCGCTGGCTGTCGAGGTTGCCCGTGGGCTCGTCGGCCAGCAGCACCACGGGTTCGGTGACGATGGCGCGCGCGATCGCCACGCGCTGCTGCTGCCCGCCCGAGAGTTCGGCCGGCGTATGGTGCTCCCAGCCGGTCAGCCCCACGGCGGCCAGCGCCTTCCTGGCCGCGGCATGGCGCTTGGCCGTGGGCTCGCCGCGGTACAGCAGCGGCAGCTCGACGTTCTCCAGCGCCGTGGTGCGCGCCAGCAGGTGAAAGCCCTGGAACACGAAACCGAAGTACTGGCGCCGCAGCAGCGCGCGCTCGTCGCGCGAGAGCGACTCGACATGCGCGCCCTTGAACAGGTATTCGCCCGTGGTCGGCCGGTCGAGGCAGCCCAGCGTGTTCATGGCCGTCGACTTGCCCGAGCCGCTCGGGCCCATGATGGCGACGAAATCGCCTTGCGCGATGTCCAGGTCCACGCCCTTGAGCGCCTGGAACGCCAGCCGGCCCTCGCCATAGACCTTGGTGATGTTGCGCAGGCGGATCAGCGCCTGCTCACCGGCCGCCGTCATTTGGCGCTCCCGGAGCGCTGGTCGGTGATCACCGCCATGCCGGGCTGCAGCGTGTCGCTGCGCACCTCGGTCATGCGGCCGTCGCTGATGCCGGTCATGACCTTCACGGCCACGGCCTTGCCGTTTTCCAGCACCCAGACTTCGCGCTGCACCTCGGCGCCGTCGGCCTTGGGGCCGGCACCGCCCTGGCGGCGCTGGCCACCGCCGCCGGGCCGCGGGCCGCGCGGCATCAGCTGGCCCATGATGCCGCCGCCGCTGTCGCGCGCCGCGGGCGCGGCCGCGCCCGGCACCGTGGGCGTGAAGCGCAGCGCCGCATTCGGCACCAGCAGCACGTCCTGGCGCTCGGTCGAGGTGATGGTCGCCGCGGCCGTCATGCCGGGACGCAGGCTCAGGTCTTCGTTGGCGACTTCGAGCGTGGCGACATAGGTCACGACGTTGTCGGTCTTGGTCGAGCCATAGGCCACGCGCGTGACGCGTGCCGGATAGGTGCGCGTGGGGTAGGCGCTCACGGTGAACGTCGCCTTCTGCTCGGGCTGCACCGTGCCGACATCGGCCTCGTCGACGCTGACTTCAAGCTTGAGGCGCCTGAGGTCCTCGGCCAGCGTGAACAGCGTCACGGCCTGCAGCGAGGCCGCCACCGCATTGCCGGGATCGACCGCGCGGGTCAGCACCACGCCATCGATGGGCGACACGATCGAGGCCTTGGACACGTTGGTCTGGTCGGTCGACAGCGCCGCGCGCGCATCCTGCACCGAGGCCGCCGCGGCCTTTTCGTCGGCAATGGCGCGCTCCAGCGTCGCGCGCCCGGTGTCGAGTTCGGAGGCCGACGGCACCTTGCCGCCCGACAGCCGCGCGACTTCCTCGAGCCGGCCCAGATTGGCGCGCGCCTCCTTGGTGGTGGCCTGGGCCTGTGCCAGGCGGGCCTGCGCCGATGCCAGCGACGCGCTGGAGCGCTCGACCTGCGCGCTCAGCTTGGCGGTGTCGAGTTCGACCAGCACCTGGCCCTTGTTCACCTGGTCGTTCACGTCGACGCGCACATTGCGCACCGTGCCCGACAGTTCGCTGCCGATGTTCACCTGGCGCGTGGGCACCAGCGTGCCGTTGGCGGCCACGGTGAGGCGCAGGTTGCCGCGCTTGACTTCCTGGCTCACATACTGCGGCAGCGCGCGCGCGGCCTTGACGGACTGCCAGTAGGCAATGCCGGCGCCGGCCGCGACCAGCACGGCCACGCCGACCCACACCGAGCTGCGGCGCCACCAGGGGCGCGAGACGGTGGTGCCGAGCAGCGCCTGCTTGCTGGTGGCGGCTTGGGGTTCTTGTTGTTTGTTCATTTGCGCAATCCAGGTGTCGTTCAATTCGTTGCGGCCACGGCCGCTGGGCTTTGCAGCGCCGCGGGCGTCCAGCCGCCGCCCAGCGCCTTGTACAGGCGCACATGGTCGGAGGCCAGCGAGGCTTCGGCGTTGGCCAGGCTGTCCTGCGCCGCGAGCTGCGTGCGCTGCGTCTCCAGCACGGTCTGGAAATCCACCAGCCCGCTGTTGTAGCGCTGCTGCGCCAGCAGCGCCGCCATGGCCGCGGCTTCGGAAGCCACGCGCAGCTGTGCGATGCGTGCGCCGTCGCCTTGCAGCGCGGCCAGCGCATCCTCGACTTCCTGCAGGGCCGTGAGCACCGTGCCGGCATAGTTCAGACGCGCCTGCTCCAGGCTGGCCTCCTGCACGCGCACCTGCGCGCGCGCCGCGCCGCCATCGAGCAGCGGCACCGAAATGCTGCCCAGCAGCGCGCTGGCCACCGAGCTGCCCTGCGTCAACGCGCCGATGGTCAGCGCGCGCAAGCCCAGCGAGCCGCCCAGGCGAAAGCTCGGATAGCGCGCGGCATCGGCTTGCGCCACGCGCGCCAGCGCCGCGGCAATCCGCGCCTCGGCGGCAATCACATCGGGGCGCTGGCGCAGTGTTTCGGCGGGAATCTGCAGCGCGAGCGCATCGGGCGCCTGCGGCACGCGGACCACGGACGCCAGCTGGGTGTCGAGCGCCGCCGGGTTCTGGCCGGTCAGCACGGCCAGTGCGTGGCGCGTCTGCGCCAGGCTGGACTCGAGCGCCGGGACCTGGGCCGCGGTCTGCGCGACCTGGGCACGCGCCTGCTCGGTGGCGAGAGAAGTGGTCAGTCCGGCCTGCATGCGCCAGTCGGTGATCTGCAGCGTCTCCTGCTGGCTCGCCAGATTGCTGCGCGCAATCGCCAGGCGCTGCTGCAGGCTGCGCAGCTCGATATAGCTCAGAGCCACCTCGGCCGCCAGCGACACGCGCGCGCCTTCGAGCGTCGCCTGCGCGGTGCGCACATCGGCGTCGCTGGCCGCAACGCCGCTGGCCAGCCGGCCGAACACATCGAGCTCCCAGCTGGCATCGAGTCCCAGCGAGAAGCTGTTGCCGGTGGAATTGCCCGAACGCGAGCGCTGCGCCGAGCCCGACCCGTCAAGCGAGGGCGAAAGGCCTGCGGCCGTGGCATCGCGCTGCGCGCGCGCCTGGCGCAGCGCCGCCTGGCTCGACGCGAGCGAGGGATTGGCCTGCAGCGCCTGCTCGACCAGCGTGCTCAATTGCGGATCGCCCAGCCGCTGCCACCAGGTGGCAAGCGATTGCGGATCGGCGTCGGGGGTGTAGACCAGATGGTCGGGCGACCAAGCCGCAGGCACGGCCATTGCCGGCAGGGCCGCATCCGGGCGCTGCGTCGTCGCACAGCCGGCCAGCGCCAGTGCGACCAGCGCCGCCGCCAGGGCCATGGCGGGCCGGCGCGCAGCGCAATGATGGGTTTCTAGTGACAGGGTAGGCATGGCAACCATTGTGCCGCCGGGCTTTGTCAGGTCGGCTTCACGCGCGTGAAGATTGTGTAAACCCTGGCCTCGAAGCGATGTGCGGATAATGCGCAGGCCTGCCCATCCGGGTTCGCCAGCAAAGGACTGCCTTGAAGATTGCCGCCTTCCATACCCTGCACACCGTCATCGTGACCGGCTCGCTGGCCAAGGCCGCGCAGGCGCTGAACCTCACGCCCAGCGCCGTCAGCATGCAGATGAAGCAGCTCGAGGATTACATGGGCACGGCGCTGTTCGACCGTTCCGGGCAGACCATCCGCGCGGTGCCGCTGGCGCATGAAATCGCCGGCATCATGGAAGAGGCGCTGGCCCGCGTCGAGGCGCTGCGCGAGCGCCCCGACACGCGCGTGCAGGGCACGGTGCGCCTGGGCATCGTCGACACCCTGCTGCCGCTGCTGCTGCCGCGCACGCTGTCGGCGCTGCAGCAGCGCCACCCACTGCTGCGCGTGGGTGTGGACCGCGGCAAGAGCCGCGCACTGATGCAGCGCATCCGTTCGGCCGAGGTGGACCTGGCCTTGCTGGCGCTGCCGCCGCAGGAGCCGCAGACCGCGCGCGGCCTGGTGTGGCAGCCGCTGCTGCAGCGCGATTTCGTGTTGCTTGCGCCGCGCGCCAGCACGCAGCAGACGCCCGAGGCGCTGCTGGCGGCGCAGCGGCTGATCGGCTACGACCGCAGCACCGTCACCGGCCAACTGGCCAGCCGCTACCTGGCCGAGAAATACGGCGTGCGCACGCTGGACATGGAGTTCGACAGCATCCCGGCCATCGTTTCCATGGTCGGGCTGGGCATGGGCGTGGCCCTGCTGCAGATTGCCGATCCGCGTCTGCTGCAGGCCGACGAGGTGCAGGTCGTTGCCCTGCCCGCCGACGCGCCGCGCATGCAGTATGCGTTGCTCATGCGCCAGGCCGATCAGGACAAGCGCAATGTCCAGGCACTGGTGCAGGTGCTGGGCGATGTGGCCAGGGAGATCGGCTGACGGCCTACATCAGCTCCACGCCCGAAGCCTTCACGGCCAGCTTCCAGCGGTCGAGTTCGGCCGCCAGGAAGCTGCGGAACGCGGGCGTGTCCATCTGCAGCAGTTCCATGCCTTCGCGCTCGAGCTGCTCGCGCAGGCCGGGCGTCTTCTGCGCCGCATGCGCCGCGGCGCGCAGGGCCTCGACCTCCTTCGCTGCCATGCCCGCGGGGCCGAACAGCCCGTACCAGGCGCTGTAATCGAAGCCCGGCAGCAGATCGGCCACGGGCGGCACCTGGGGCAGCGCCGCCATGCGCGCGGCACTGGTCACGGCCAGCGCCTTGACGCGGCCCGCCTTGATCAACCCGCCAGCCGCGCCATAGCCCGAGAACACGATGTCCACCTGCCCCGCCATCAGGTCGGTGAGCGCGCCCGAGGTACCCTTGTAGGGAATGCCCAGCACATCGATCTGGGCCATCTTGCGCAGCATCTCGCCGGCCAGGTGGTTGGCGCCGCCCAGGCCGGCAATGGCCACGTTCATGGTGCCGGGCTTGTCGCTGGCCATCGCCACCAGCTCCTTGAGGTTGTTGGCCGGGCACCTGGCCGGCACCACCAGGATGCTGGGCGCGGTGGCAATCGGCACGATGGGCGTGAAGTCGGCCACGGGATCGAACGGCAGCTTGCGGTACAGCGCTGGATTGATCACATGGCTGGTGTAGCTCAGCAGCAGCGTGCCGCCATCGGCCGCGGCCTTGGACACGCCCAGCGCGGCGATGTTGCCGCCCGCGCCCGGGCGGTTCTCGACAATCACGCTGCGCGACAGCTGCTTGCCCATCTCCAGCGCCAGCGCGCGCCCGAGGATGTCGGTGCCGCCGCCCGGAGGCGCACCGACGAGAATGCGGGTGGCACCCGCGGTCTGGGCCCAGGCCGGCAGGGACAGGCCCAGCGCGGCAAGACCGGCATGTTGCAACAAGGCGCGACGTTTCATCGTTGTCTCTCTTTTTTATGATCTGGCGTTGAAAGGCACATAGGCCGCGCGCGCCGCATGCGCGGCGCCACCCGGCATGGCAACGGAGGCTAGGCGGCGGCCGTCTCGCGCACCGCCACCCAGGGCTTGCAGACCATGCCCAGCGCGTCGGCCTGGCGGCGCTCATAGGCCAGGAACTCGTCGGTGATCGCGCTGCCGCGCACGCCGCCACGCACCGAGCCCGGGCGGATGTCGTAGAAGTACTCCTCGAACGCCGCTGGCAGCGGCTGCGAGCCGGGCACCGCCAGCCACAGCCGGAACAGATGGCGCTTGTCGTCGGGGTGCTCGTGGTCCTCGAAGTGCGTGCGCGAGTGCAGCGTCACATAGTTGTTGAGCAGCTGCAGGTCGCCCTGCTCCAGCTCCATCGAGTAGCACAGCTGTTCGCTGGGCATGAGTTCGTCCAGCAGGTCCAGCGCCTCGGTCTGCGCCGGCGTGAGGCGTGGCACCTCGTCGAAGTCGCGCTGCGCGGCCACGGTGTTCTTGCGGTTGGTGCGCGCGGTGAACACCTCGCCCGGGCGGCTGAAAATCGGGCAGCGGTAGAACGGCGCCTGCGACGGGTCCTGCGTGCCCTGGTAGCTGTGGTGGAAATCGGCTTCGAGCACGGGAATCAGGTCGGGCCGGCGCGCCAGCACCTGCTCGCGCAGCGCCATCGAGCTGATGACCTTGCTGGTGCCGCCGGACTTGGCCGTGCGCCGGCACAGCAGTGCGACCACATCGCAGGAGTCCTGGTGGAAATCCAGCTGTGCATTGGTGTTGTAGCCGCGCCCGCCCTTGGACTTGTAGTCGCCGCCCGCATCGCGCACATCGTTGATGATCTCGCTGGCCTTGTTCTGCGTGCGACCCACGCCCATGTACAGCCCCATGCCCCAGTAGGCCAGCCGGCAGTCGGCCTCGCTCCAGCGGTGCACGGGAAAGCCCTTGAGCAGGCACATGCCCCAGCGGCCCTGGGTCGTTGCCAGCGCGCGCTGCAGCGCCTTGCGTGCGGCTTCAGGCAGCGGGAAATCCTGCTGCTGCATGGCAAGCAGTGGTTTGGAATGGCTTCTGGCATGCGCCAGGGCTTGGTCGAAACCGTCGATTTCCTCGGCGCTCAGGCGCTGCACCCAGCTCGGGTCATCGCGCACATCCTGGGCATACCAGGCGGATGGGGCGGCGTGTATCTCGTTCATAGCGCTTGTCTCCTTCTTGTCGGCGAGACCAGTCTATGTTTTTGACACGCATCAATAAAACGAAATATTCTTCACCCGAGCATCAAATAAATTGACGTCGCAGCACACGCCGCAACGCCGCCGGGCCAGGCTGCGTGTGGACAGGAGAGGAAATCCGGCGCCGTGCGCGCCGCGTTCAGGCCAGTGAATCCAGCGGCCAGCGCGGCTTCACGTCGAACGCATACTCGGCCGCGGGCTGCTCGCGCCCCGACTGAATGCGCATCGCCGCAGCCATGGCGATCATCGCGCCGTTGTCGGTGCACAGATGCAGCTCGGGATAATGCACGCGCACCTTCATCTTCGCGCAGGCGGCATTGAGTTGCGCGCGCAGCAGCCGGTTGGCGCCCACGCCGCCCGCGACCACCACGCGCTGCATGCCGGTCTGCTTGAGCGCGGCCAGCGTCTTCTTGACCAGCACATCGACGATCGCCGCCTCGGTGCTGGCCGCCAGGTCGGCCTTGCGCGCGGGCAGGTCGTCGCCCAGCTTCTTGGCCTGGGTCAGCACCGCGGTCTTGAGCCCGGCAAACGAGAAATCGAGATCGCCGCTGTGCAGCAGCGGGCGCGGCAGCTTGAACGCCAGCGGATCGCCCTCCTGCGCGAGCTTCGACAGCGCAGGTCCGCCCGGGTAGCCCAGGCCCATCAGCTTGGCTGACTTGTCGAAGGCTTCGCCCGCCGCATCGTCGATGGTTTCTCCCAGGATGGCATAGTCGCCCACGCCATTGACCTGCATCAGCTGCGTGTGCCCGCCCGACACCAGCAGTGCGACAAACGGGAACTGCGGCGGATCCTGGCTGAGGAAGGGCGACAGCAGATGGCCTTCGAGGTGATGCACGCCCAGCACCGGCTTGTCCAGCGCCGCCCCCAGCGCGCAGGCCACGCCCGCACCCACCAGCAGCGCGCCGGCCAGGCCCGGGCCGCGTGTGAAGGCCACCACGTCGATATCCGCCAAGGCCAGGCCCGACTCCGTGAGCACCGCTTCGGTCAGTGGCAGCACGCGGCGGATATGGTCGCGGCTGGCGAGTTCGGGCACCACGCCGCCATAGGCCTGGTGCATTTCAATCTGGCTGTGCAACGCGTGCGACAGCAGCGTGGGCATGGCGCCGCCTTCGGGCAGGCGCACCAGCGCCACACCGGTTTCATCGCACGAAGATTCAATTCCCAGGATCAAGCTCATGGGCTGGAGTGTAGAACTCCTGGACGCGGCGGCGCGGCGGCGCGCGCAAAAGGCCTCAACCGCGCTGGCCGGAGATGTAGTGCTCGAGCTGGTCGATGGTGAACTGCTGCTCGGAGATGATGGCCTTGACCAGATCGCCGATCGACACCAGGCCGGCGAGCTGCTGCTGCGCGTCGAGCACCGGCAGATGGCGGATGCGCTGGCGCGTCATCAGCGCCATGCATTCCTCGCAGGTCTGCGCCATGTCGACGCAATGCACGGCCGCCGTCATGACCTCGCGCACCGGCGTGGTCGCCGAATTGCGGCCCTGCAGCACGATCTTGCGCGCGTAATCGCGCTCGGTGACGATACCGGCGATATGCCGTGCCTGCCCGCCATCGAGCACCATCAGCGCGCCGACGCGGTACTCGGCCATGCGCTGCAATGCCTCGAGCATGGAATCCTCGGGCCGCACGGAATACACCTCGGCACTGCCCTTGCCCCGCAGGATGTCTGCAACAGTCGTCATATCTGGCTCCTGAAGTCGAACAAGCCCGTCCAGTGTCGGCGCAGCCGCGCGGCAATGCAATACCCGCTGGCGGCCGGCGAGGCGCGCTCAGCGCCGGCCGCCCAGGAATCCCGCGCCCAGCTTGAACAGGTCGCCCATGTCGAGCTTGCCATCGCCGTTCTGGTCCAGCAGGCCCGACAACAGCCCGCCCGCGGCGCCGCCCTGCTGCTGCACCTGGGCTTTTTCGCGGCCCAGTTCCTGGCCCAGGCCGCCGGCATCGAGGCCGCCGGACTGCACGCGCTGCGCGAGATAGGCCATGACGATGGGCGCGAGCAGCTGCAGCAGCTGGCCGGCATTGGCGCCCAGCCCCGTGGCCTGGGCCAAGCCGGTCTCGGCCTGCTGGCGCTTGCCGCCAAAGATATGTCCCAGGATCGAAGCGCTATCCGCAGCCTGTGGCACCGGGCTGGCAGCGGCGCCGCCGCCCAGCAGTCCCCCAAGCACATTGCCCAGCATGCCGCCCAGGCCGCCGCCTGCCCCGGCCTGGCCCAGGTGGTCGCGCTGCAGCGCGCCAAACAGATCCAGCGCACCCTGCGGCTGCGAGGCATTGTTGCCCAGCGCGCCCAGCAGCATCGGCAGCGCCGTGCCCACGGCGCGTTCGGTTTCGGCGCTGCCCATGCCCAGTTGCTGCGCCATGCTTTGCATGGGAGCGCCCTGCAGCTGGCCCAGCAGGTCGTTGGTCAGGGAAGTCGAAGCATTCATGGTGGAACTCCTTGCGCCGCTGCGCGGCGCCACTGTCGAGAAAAAGTGTCGTCGGCACGATCAGCCGGCCGCTGATTTGCCGGCGTTCAGCGCTTTGACGGTACACAAGCGCCTGCGCCCCCAGCTGCCAGCCAATGACCCATCCCGCTGAAGGCCTGCAACTGCAAGGATCTCAGCCAGCCCGACTTTCGGCACAGCCCGCAAAAGCCGCATTGCAGCTTGCCCATCCACCGATCCAGCTTATAACCAATAGTTCTTTGAAATGCCCGAAAATAACGCCCTAAACCAACCACGATGGCGCATCCATGGGCATCAGCCACTACATCAAAGACATCGGCCGCGGCGCGCGCGGGGCGCGTGCGGTCACGCGGGAGCAGGCGCAGGATCTGCTGGGGCAGGTCCTCGACGGCCAGGTCACCGACCTGGAGATTGGCGCGTTCTGCATTGCCATGCGCATCAAGGGCGAGTCGGCCGATGAGATGGGCGGCTTTCTCGACGCGCTGCATGCGCGCACGCGCAAGTTTGCTGCGGGCAGCCGCCCGACGGTGGTGCTGCCCAGCTACAACGGCGCACGCCGGCTGCCGGTCCTGACCCCATTGCTGGCCTTGCTGCTGGCGCGCGAAGGGCTGCCGGTGCTGTTGCATGGCATGCGCACCGAGGCGCGGCGGGTGCTGGCCAGCGACGTGCTCGAAGCGCTGGGCATTGCGGCCACGCATGCGCCGGCGGATCCATCGGCCGAACTGCCCGCGATTGCGCCCGGCAGCGTGGCGCATATCGCCACGGGCGAACTGCAGCCCGGGCTGGCGCGGCTGCTGGCGGCGCGCGAAGTGATCGGGCTGCGCAATCCGGGCCACAGCGTGGCCAAACTGTATGCGCCCTGCGCCGGCCCCTGCGTGCTGGTCACGAGCTATACCCATCCCGAGTACGCCGGCATGCTGCAGGAGTGTTTGCAGGGCCGGGGCGCCAGCGCGCTGCTGTCGCGCGGGCTGGAAGGCGAGGTCGCTGCCGACCCGCGCCGCATGCCGCGCTACGATGGTTTCGTGCACGGCGCGCACCGCGTGCTGCAGGAGCAGCAGGCGGGCACGGCCAGCAGTGTCGAGGGCCTGCCCGAAGCCATCGATATCGCCACCACCGCCGATTACACGCGCCGCGTGCTCGCAGGCGAGCTGCCTGTGCCGCCAGCCATTGCCCAGCAGGTGGCCTTCATTCTGCAAATCGTGCAGGCGCTTGAAGCCGCGCCTGCCCAGACCCTCCTGGCGCGCAGCGCCTGACGGAGTTCATTCCATGAACCACATCTCTCCTTCCCTGCCCATGGGCCGTTGCACACTCGTGGGCGCGGGCCCGGGCGACCCGGATCTGCTGACCCTCAAGGCCTTGAAGGCCATTCAGGCGGCCAGCGTGCTGCTGGTCGACGACCTGGTGAGCGACGCCATCGTCGCCCATGCGGCGCCCACGGCGCGCATCGTCTACGTCGGCAAGCGCGGCGGCTGCAAGAGCACGCCGCAGGCCTTCATTGAAAAGCTGATGCTGCAGGCCGTGCAGGATGGCGAGAACGTGGTGCGGCTCAAGGGTGGCGACCCGTTCATCTTCGGCCGCGGCGGCGAGGAGGTCGAGCACCTGCGCGCTGCGGGCATTGAAGTGGAAGTGGTCAACGGCATCACCGCAGGCCTTGCGGGGCTGAGCTCGCTGGGCGCGCCGCTGACGCACCGCGCCCATGCGCGCGGCGTGGTGTTCATCACCGGCCATGCCAAGCCTGGCGCCGACGACACCGACTGGGCGCAGCTGGCCGCCACGGCCAACGCGCTGCGCCTCACGCTGGTGATCTACATGGGCATGCGCGGCGCGGCGCATATCCAGCAGGGGCTGCTGCAAGGCCTGGCGCCGCAGACGCCGGTGGCCGTGATTCAGAATGCAAGCCTGGAAAAGCAGCGCCATGCGGTGACCACGCTGGCCGCGCTGCAGGCGACGATCGAAGCCGAGAAGCTTGCCAGCCCGAGCGTGATCGTGGTCGGCGATGTGGTGCAGGGTGTCGCGGCCTGGGCGGCCGCACCGGCGCCGGCGCAGCACGCGGCGTGAAGCCCTGGGAGCCCGTCCATGCTTCGACAGGCTCAGCACGAACGGATTCGAGAGGCCGTCCAGGCTTCGACAGGCCCAGCACGAACGGATTCGGAGAGCCGTCCGTGCTTCGACAGGCCCAGCACGAACGGATTGGGAGAGCCGTCCGTGCTTCGATAGGCTCAGCACGAACGGATTCAAAGGGCGAGGCGGTGTCAGACGGTCTCGGCCGCCGCTGCCTGGCGCACCTGTTCGAAGCGCTCGGCCTGCTCCTTGCGGATCTGCTTGCGCAGCACGGCCGCGCCCCAGCGGCGGCGTTCGTCGTAATTGGCGGGCTTGAGCGGAGGAACCGGAACGGTCTTGCGGTCATCGTCCACGGCGACCATGGTGAAGAAGCAGCTGTTGACGTGGCGCACGCTCTGGTTGCGGATGTCCTCGGCAATCACCTTGATGCCGACTTCCATCGACGAGGTGCCGGTATGGTTGACACTGGCCAGAAAGGTCACCAGCTCGCCCACATGGATGGGCTGCAGGAACATCACCTGGTCCACGCTCAGCGTCACGACATAGCGGCCCGCATAGCGGCTGGCGCAGGCGTAGGCCACCTGGTCGAGCTGCTTGAGGATCGCGCCGCCATGCACGTTGCCGGAGAAGTTGGCCATGTCGGGCGACATCAGCACGGTCATGCTGAGCTGGTGTGCAGGTAGGTTCATGGCGGCGATTGTAGAAACATGCCGTACCAGAGGCGGACCACGGGCTATTGGCGGCGGGCGGCGCATGCCGCTGCCACTCGGGGACAATGCGGCCTGGCGCGCGGACCCTGCACTGCGCGCATCCGCGCCGCTGCGCCCGCTACTTGTGCCCTTGCCCGTGACCATTCCTTCCTACGACGCCATCATCATCGGCGCCGGCGCTGCCGGCCTTTTCTGCGCGGCCCAGGCCGGCCAGCGCGGCCTCAGGGTGCTGCTGATCGACCATGCCGCCAAGGTCGCCGAGAAGATCCGCATCTCGGGCGGCGGGCGCTGCAACTTCACCAACCGCGAGCTCGACGTGCGCCAGCCGCACAAGCATTTCGTCGGCCGCAATCCGCAGTTCTGCCGCTCGGCGCTGTCGCGCTTCACCCCGGCCGATTTCATCGCACTGATGGACCGCCATGGCATTGCCCACCATGAAAAGCACAAGGGCCAGCTGTTTGCCGACCGCTCGGCCGAAGACATCATTGCCATGCTGCTGGCCGAATGCGCGGCTGGCGGGGTCGAGCGCTGGCAGCCGTGCAAGGTGGGCAGCGTGGCCCATGGCGCGCAGGGCTACCAGCTGGCCACCGACCGCGGCCCGGTGCGCGCGGCCAATCTGGTGATCGCGACCGGCGGCCTGTCGATTCCCAAGATCGGCGCCACCGACTTCGGCTACCGCCTGGCACAGCAGTTCGGCCTGCCGCTGATCGAACGCACGCCGGGCCTGGTGCCCCTGACCTTTGACGGCGAGGCTTGGGCGCCCTATGCGCAGCTCTCGGGCCTGGCGCTGCCCGTGGAGATCAGCACCGGCAGCAAGAAGGAGCGCATCAGCTTCCATGAAGACCTGCTGTTCACCCACCGCGGCTTGTCGGGTCCAGCGGTGTTGCAGATCTCGAGCTACTGGCAGCCCGGCACGCCGCTGTCCATCAACCTTGCTCCAAACGTGGACTTGGCCGCGGCGCTGGCCCAGGCAAAGCTGCGCTCGCGCAAGCTGATCGCCAACGAGCTTACGGCCTGGCTGCCGAGCCGCCTGGCCGATGCCTGGGTGGCGCAAGACAGCGAATGGCAGCGGCCCATTGCCGAGGCTTCGGACAAGGCCCTGAACCGCCTCGCCGAGCGCCTGAGCCGTTGGGAAATCACGCCCAACGGCTCGGAAGGCTACAAGAAGGCCGAGGTCACGCTAGGCGGAGTCGACACGCGCGTGCTGTCGCAGCAAAGCATGGAATGCAAGACCCAGCCGGGGCTGTTTTGCATCGGCGAAGTGGTTGACATCACCGGTTGGCTCGGTGGCTACAACTTCCAGTGGGCCTGGGCCAGCGCACATGCCTGCGCGCATTCCTTGCAGCCGGCCGCAACTGGTCTATAATCCTTGGCTTTGCTGGCAATGCCCCGTCGGCCAATACTAGTTATAGACGGGGAACAACCGCCGTACATGGTGCCCAGGCCCGATCTCCTGCGTACCCGCTGACGGCAACAAATATTTGGAAACATTAGCTAATGACCACCATCCGCGTAAAAGAAAACGAACCCTATGACGTCGCTCTGCGTCGCTTCAAGCGCACGATCGAAAAGCTCGGCCTGCTGACCGACCTGCGCGCACGCGAGTTCTACGAGAAGCCCACTTCCGAGCGCAAGCGCAAGAAGGCGGCTGCCGTGAAGCGTCATTACAAGCGCGTTCGCAGCATGCAACTGCCCAAGAAGCTGTACTAAGCTTCAGGCCGGCCCTCAAAAGCCGCAAACCCGCGCTCGGGACGCCAGGCGCGGGTTTTTTGTTTTCCGAATTACGATTTCCGATTTCCACTTTCAGGAGCTTGCAATGAGCCTCAAAGACCAGATCACCGACGACATGAAGACCGCCATGCGCGCCAAGGACAGCGAGCGCCTGGGCACCATCCGCATGCTGCTGGCGGCCATGAAACAAAAGGAAGTCGATGAGCGCGTGGTGCTGGACGACGTGGCCATCATTGCCATCGTCGACAAGCTGATCAAGCAGCGCAAGGACAGCATTGCCGCGTTCGAGACCGCGAACCGCCAGGACCTGGTGGACAAGGAAAAGGCCGAACTCGAGGTGCTCAAGGTCTATCTGCCCCAGCGCATGACGGCCGATGAAGTCACTGCCGCCGTGCAGGCCATCGTCGCCGAACTCGGCGCCAAGGGCCCGGGCGACATGGGCAAGGTCATGGGCGCGGTCAAGACCCAGCTTGCAGGCAAGGCCGACATGGGCCAAGTGTCGGCTGCCGTAAAGGCCGCGCTGGCTGGCTGATCGCCGCCCCGGCAGCAACCACAAGGAGCGCATGGCGCTCCTTTTTTTATGCCTCTACCGTCCAGCGCGGGGCCTGGCGCTGCCTGTGTTTCGCACCATAGACAGAACTCTTAGTTAAAAACTAAATGACAAACAAATCAAATAGTATTAAACTATCAAATTGACACGCCATGGGCTGTCTCCACTGGATCTACCAGCGCCTGCCATCCGATCACGGGAAGCAAGCGCAACGGATCTGATGGTGTGCATTCAACGCACAAAGCCATTGCCAGGACGAGCCCTCCCTTTTCTGTAAAGCCGACAAGCCCTCATGAAGAAGCCTTCGAAAAACCCAAGCAACCCCTATGCTGATGCAGTCGACAAAATCGACGCACAGCATCTTCACTTCCTGCTGAACCAGCTTCAAGAGCATATCAATGAGAATGATGGGGAGTTCACCAGCCTTCTTTCCATGACGATCCGACATGGCTTGCTCGATGTATACAACTACATTCAGCATGAAAGGCAGATCAGTCCCGCGTCGGACAACCTGCAGGATTACTTCAACATTGTTCCGCCCGCTAGCACGGCCCGGGATACAGATGGCAGCAATCAATTCTCGATGCAGCAAGTGGTGTCCGTTTCCTTCGACCAAGGCAGCTTCTCGGTGCTGAGCGCGTACTCGGACTCGTTCAATGACACGATCTATTCGGACTGGGCGCCCCATGCAAGCGACGCCGCCGGACCCGATGCAAATACCACGCCCCCACCTGCGCCGTCGCCCACCGTCACCCTGAGCTTCAACACCGGGCCGCACGCGTCCGTGGTCATCAACGTGGCGTCTCCAAGCCATGCGCAACAACCCGGGGTTCACGCGCATGTCAACCCAGGTGCGCAGGATATCTACCTCGGTGAGCGCTACCTCTGGGACGGACACCGCTACCTCAATGCCGATGCGATGGATCAAGTGGTGGCCGTGGACGCTGAGGATCACTGGGGCGACGATGCATGGGAGGCCGCATCCTCCTCGTTCCAACTCTGGACCGAGCTCTCGAGCGGGTACTATCTTTGAAGCCATTGCCCGCGAGACCAGCCATGCCCCGCAATACCCTCGAGTTCCACGCCCTGGATCTGCAGGACGCAAGCAATCATCCAGATCTGAACGATCCGACGTTGTCTGCGCCCGCTGGAATACCGGACATCGTCATCTGTGACATGGCGCCTCCCGCCGAATTCCAGTGGGTCGTTGACGGCAGCCCGGCCGTGTGGGACGCCAGCCTCGCAGCCGCGGTGACCGCAGGCGTCGGCATTCTCATTGGCATTGGCGTGCTGCTTCACGAAGCACTGGGCTGACCGGTATTGCATGCCAGCCAATGGCAGGCCAGGCATGCAGCTCCTACTGGGATAAACAGCGGACTTGCACCTACCGACTACCAGTTTTCCGGGGGATAGATTGATGCGGGTGTGCGCAGACCGTTTGAACCCCGTGGACCGACGCATGGCGACGATGCACACATGGCCTTGCGCTGCCAGCGTTGCTTCACCATTTCGGACAACCACCATGCCTGGAAATGCCAAAAACCCTGCAAACCCCCATGCCCCCGCCGTCGATGCACTCAGCGAGTTCAATCTCCAGATCATTCTCGAATATATCGAGCACCGCGGCGGGCCCGCGAAAATCGCCTCGTTGAGCATTGGCAAGATACCCGGACTGCTGCCGGTCATCTACTACATCGACCATGAGCGCGGCTGCAGCAACCACCGGTCCGATGTATTTGATTTCTTCCATCTCGACAGGCCCAAAGCCCTGCTCGGGGCACAGGAAGACCCGCAGGATCTGGTCTACACCCTGGACGACAGCGATGAAAGCGCCGCAGCTCAGGCATCGCCCGGCCGCACTGTGTCGCCGCCGGAGTCCATCGCATCGCTCAACTGCAGCGGCCTCATCGGCGCTCCAGGGCTGTTCGCATTCCACGCGGCAGCGGACACCCACCCGTTCACCATGTGACAAGCGCTGCCCAGGGGCACCCACACCGTCCGATTTTCAATTACCCAAGGAGACAGGATGCCGAACAACTCGACCGCCAGTGGCCCGGTCCTCAGCTACGCCGACCGGGCGCCGCCCTATCCTGTTGACCTCGACTTCGACTGGGGTTTCGAGACGTCGCCCCCGCCTTCCTATGAAACCCTGGGCTACCCCGCGGGTGAAGACGGCGCGGGGTGGCAAGCCTGGGCCGACCCGGCGGAGCCCGCGGGCGATGCCGGCGATCCACCCCTGCCACACGACATGGGCCGGTGTTCGCCTGACCTGCTTTTGGCTGTCACCGGCCAGCTGCTGGTGGTCTTCGCCTGCTTCTACGCAGGTCTGGGCAGCTACGTTCCGCTGGACATCCAATGAGGGGAGCCAGCCTGCGCTTCAGCTGCCCGCGACCTTCATGCGGTTGATCAGCACCGAACCCACGGTCTTGGCACCGTAGTTGTAGGTATCGGCGCCAATGGCTTCGATGCCCTTGAACATCGTCTTGAGGTTGCCGGCGATGGTGATCTCGTGCACCGGAAACGCAATCTCGCCGTTCTCCACCCAGAAGCCGCTCGCGCCGCGCGAATAGTCGCCGGTCACGTAATTGACGCCCTGGCCCATGAGTTCGATCACGAACAGGCCGGTGCCGAGCTTCTTGAGCATCGCATCGAGGTCGTCGCCGGCGCGCGTGAGGCGCGAGCTCATGACCAGGTTGTGCGAGCCGCCCGAATTGCCGGTGGTCTTCATGCCCAGCTTGCGCGCCGAGTAGCTCGACAGGAAGTAGCCCTGCACGCGGCCCGCGTCGATGACCTTGCGCGGCTGCACGCGCACGCCTTCCTCGTCGAACGGCGAGCTGCCCTTGCCGCGCAGGATGAACGGGTCTTCCAGCACGTCGATGTGCTTGGGGAATACCGGCTTGCCCAGCGAGTCCACCAGGAAGCTGGTCTTGCGGTAGAGCGCGCCGCCGCTGACCGCATGCACGAAGCTGCCGAGCAGGCCCGCGGCCAGCGTCGACTCGAACAGCACCGGGCATTCGGTGGTTGGGATCTTGCGGCTGCCCAGGCGGCTCAGCGCGCGCTGCGCGGCGTAGCGGCCGACCTCGGCAGGCGAGGCCAGCTCGGAGGCGGCGCGCATCGAGCTGTACCAGGCGTCGCGCTGCATCTCGGCATTGCGGCCCGGCAGCGAGGCGATGGGCGCGACCGACAGGCTGTGGCGCGAGCTGGCATAGCCGCCGCGAAAACCATTCGAATGGGCGCTGAAGAAATGGCTTTGCTGCACGGAGACGCCCGCGCCTTCGCTGTTGGTGATGCGCTTGTGCGTCTTGAGCGCCGCGGCTTCGCATTCCATGGCCAGGGCCGCCGCGTCCTCGCTGGTGATGTCCCAGGGATGGAACAGGTCCAGATCGCGATGGGTGCCGGGTTCGGCGATGTCGGCGGGATCGGGCAGGCCGCCGGTCGGATCCTCGGCCGTGAAGCGCGCGATGTCATACGCGGCCTGCACGGTCTGCGCCACGGCCGCTTCGGAGAAGTCGGAGGTGCTGGCATTGCCGCGCCGGTTGCCCAGGTAGACGGTCACGCCCAGCGACTTGTCGCGGTTGCGCTCCACGGTCTCCAGCGCGCCCTTGCGCACGCTCACCGACAGGCCGCAGCCTTCGGAGGCTTCGGCGCCGGCATCGGTGGCGCCAAGCTTCCTGGCATGCGCCAGGGCACGGTCCACGAGGTCTTCAAAGAAGGGACGGCTGTAGCTGAAGCCGGAATCGGCCTGCGCGGCGGCGGTGCTTACGGAGCGGGGGCGGGGTTTTTTCATAGCGACAGCTATGATACTTGCCACTGCGACGCGCTCTGCGTTGCCTCCCTATTGCCCCCTACCATGTCACGCAAACCCAAAAAAGGCTACTTCGTGAAAGGCCACTTCGTTGCCGAAGGCAGCGAACTCGACCTCGAACTCAAGGCCGAACTCAAAGGTACCTGGGACTCCAGCCGTACCGATATGAAGCGCGAAAGCGATGCGCTGCAAAAGCTCGGCGAAGACCTGCTCGGCCTGCGCAGCGACCTGCTGGCGCGCCTGCAACTGTCCGACAAGCTGCTCGATGCGCTGGCCGAAGCGCGCCGCATCACCAACTTCGAAGGCAAGCGCCGCCAGATGCAGTACATCGGCAAGATCATGCGCAAGCTCGAGGAATCGCAGGTCGCGGCCATTCATGCCGCCATGGACGAGCAGCGCAATGGCTCGCCCACGGAAAAACTCAGCGTATTGCAGGCCGAGCAATGGCGCGAGCGCCTGCTGGCCGAGGACGGCGCACTGGCCGAATGGCTCGACAGCTTCCCCGACACCGACTCGCAGCAGATCCGCGCACTGATCCGCCAGGCGCGCAAGGACAGCCAGGCCGCAGCCGCCGCTGCCCCGGCCGTGCCCGAGGGCGAAATGCCCGCGCCGCGCAAGGCCAGCCGCGCCTACCGCGAACTTTTCGCGCTGCTGCGCGCGCAGATCTCGGGCAACAGCGCCCAGCCCGGCGCCGACGCCGCCGACGAGGACGAGGACGAAGAAGATGCATGACGCGGTGCGCATCGGCATCGTGTCGATCAGCGACCGCGCCAGCAGCGGCGCCTACGTCGACCAGGGCCTGCCAGCGTTGCAGGACTGGCTGGGCCGTGCGCTGCACAACCCGGTCACGTTCGACGCGCGGCTGATTCCCGACGAGCAGGATCTGATCAGCGCGACGCTGGTCGAGCTGGTCGACGCGGGCTGCAGCCTGGTGCTGACCACGGGCGGCACCGGCCCGGCGCTGCGCGATGTCACACCCGAAGCCACGCTGGCCATTGCCGACAAGGAAATGCCGGGCTTCGGCGAGCAGATGCGCCAGATCAGCCTGCGCTTCGTGCCCACGGCCATCCTGTCGCGCCAGGTCGCGGTGATCCGCGGCCAGAGCCTGATCATCAATCTGCCGGGCCAGCCCAAGGCCATTGCGCAGACGCTCGAAGGCCTCAGGGATGCCGACGGCCAGAGCCTGGTGCCCGGCATCTTCGCGGCCGTGCCCTACTGCATCGACCTGCTGGGCGGTCCGTACCTCGAGACGCGCAGCGAAGTCTGCGCCGCGTTCCGGCCGAAGAACGCGCAGCGCCCGGCGGCCGGCTGAGCCTGCACGAGCTGCGCCTTTCCCGAGCACAACGGCCAGGTTCACCTGGCCGTTGTGCTTTGCGGCCGCGGCGGCGAGCGCACGCCCGCGCCAGGTGATGCAGCCCGCCTCCATGTCACAGTCATTACACAGTCGGTGACTAGCATGCGACGCATCGCCCGCGCGCCGTGCGCCGGGCAGGCTCCTTCCTCACGCGCGTGTCCATGTCTTCTTCCATTGCCCTTCACCTGCCGCGGATCTTCCCGTCCCCGGCCGCCTCCGTCCCCTCCCGCAATGCCCCCGCGGCGTCCACCCCCGTGGCATGGCGCCGCTCGCTGGGCGCGCGCCTGCAGCTGATCTTCGCGCTGGCGCTGGCGCTGGGCTGGGGCTCGGCCGGCGTGGGACTCTGGGCGCTCGACCGCAGCCAGGATGCGCTCCAGCGCGTGATCGCCGAACGCAGCGCGGCGGAGCGCCAGGTGGCCGATGCGTTCTGGCTGCAGTCGCGCAACATCGAGCGCCTCAAGGCCATGGCCTTGAGTTCCGAACCCGAGGTCGGCGACGTGCTGGGTGCGGAGGTGGCAACCGACGAAGCGGCCTACGCCAGACTGCGCCAGGCGGTGGACGGCGCGGGTCATGGCGCGAACGAGCAAGCGCTGTGGCAGGCGCTCGACGAACGCCATGCGGCGTTTCTTGCCGCCAGCGCGGCGCTGGTGGCGGCGCGCGACAGCGGCCTCACGCAGCGCATCCGCGAGACCGTGGACCAGCAGTTCCTGCCCGCGGCGCAGGCGTTCACGCAGCAGCTGCAGGCGCTGTCGAGCCACCAGCGCCAGGCCATGGACGAAGCCGCGGGCCAGGCCGCGCAAAGCGCGGCCACGGCGCGCGGCTTCCTGCTGGCGCTGTGCGCGGCTTCGGTGCTGCTGGGCCTGTGGCTCGGCTGGGCGCTGCGCCGCTGGATCGTGCAGCCGCTGGCACTGGCGCATGGCGCCGCGCAGCGCGTGGCCGCGCTCGATCTGCGCACCGACCTGCACAGCCGCGGCCAGGACGAAGCCGGGCAGATGCTGGGCGCGATGGCGCGCATGCAGGCCAGCCTGCGCGAGCTCGTCGGCCAGCTGCAGGGCGCGACGCGCCATGTGGCCGAGGCATCGCAGGAGATCGCGCGCGGCAACCACGACCTGTCGCAGCGCACCGAGCATGGCGCGCTGCAGTTGCAAGCCGCGAGCGAGCATCTGGCCATGCTGTCCGAAACCACGACGCTGGCCGCCAGCGCCGCCGACCGCGGCCAGCAGGTGGCGCAGCAAGCCAGCCAAAGCGCGCAGGCCAGCGGCGAATCGATCGAGGCGCTGGCCGGCACCATCCACCACATGGCGGGCAGCGCGCAGCGCATTGCCGACATCACCGGCGTGATCGACACGCTGGCCTTCCAGACCAACCTGCTGGCATTGAACGCCGCGGTCGAGGCCGCGCGTGCGGGCGAGCACGGCCGCGGCTTCAGCGTGGTCGCGGCCGAGGTGCGCGCGCTGGCCAACCGCAGCGCCGACGCGGCCAAGGAGATCAAGCAACTGGTGCAGGCTTCGGGCGCGCAGGTCGAGAAAAGCAGCCGCCTGGCGACCGAAGCGCGCGCCCGCACCGCGCAGATGCTGCAGGCCATCGCGCAGGCCACGCTGAGCATGGCCGACATCACCCGCCAGGCGCACGGCCAGCAACAAGACATCAGCGCGCTGCATGCGGCCGTGCATGCGCTCAGCGACCATGCGCAGCACAATGCCGCGCTGGTGCAGGAGTCGGCCGCGGCCGCGCTGAGCCTGCAGGACCAGGCGGCAGCCTTGTCGAGGATTGCGACCCGGTTTGCGCTGCCGGGTTGAGACACGCGCCGGCGATAGGCCTGGCCTCGCATCTTGCGCTCAGGCCCTCCATCCTTTGGCAGGCTCAGGACAAACGGTTTCGCGGGCAGCTGCCAACTCGATTGTTCGCGCTGGGCTCGCGCAAGGCGCGCATAGGCATCACTTCACGGGTGTGATCGGCAGATAGAACTGCCCGCCGGCCTGCTGGAACTCGCTGGCTTTTTCCTCGAGCCCCTGGGCCAGTGCCGCCTCGTCGGCCAGCCCCTTGCGCGCGGCGAATTCGCGCACTTCCTGCGTGATCTTCATCGAGCAGAACTTGGGGCCGCACATCGAGCAGAAATGCGCGACCTTGGCCGCGTCCTTGGGCAGGGTCTCGTCGTGGTAGGCCTGGGCCGTGTCGGGATCGAGCCCCAGATTGAACTGGTCCTGCCAGCGGAAATCGAAACGCGCCTGCGACAGCGCGTCGTCGCGTGCGCGCGCGCCCGGATGCCCCTTGGCGACATCGGCTGCATGCGCGGCGATCTTGTACGCCATGATGCCCTGCTTGACGTCGTCGCGGTCGGGCAGGCCCAGGTGCTCCTTGGGCGTGACATAGCACAGCATCGCCGTGCCCATCCAGCCGATCATGGCCGCGCCGATGGCGCTTGCAATATGGTCGTAGCCCGGCGCGATGTCGATGGTCAGCGGACCCAGCGTGTAGAACGGCGCCTCGTGGCAGTGCTTGAGCTGCTCGGCCATGTTGGCCTGGATCAGGTGCATGGGCACATGGCCCGGGCCCTCGATCATGGTCTGCACGTCGTGCTTCCAGGCGATCTGCGTGAGCTCGCCCAGGGTCTTGAGCTCGGCGAACTGCGCCTCGTCGTTGGCGTCGCTGGCGCAGCCCGGGCGCAGCCCGTCGCCCAGGCTGAAGCTCACGTCGTACTGCTTCATGATGTCGCAGATGTCCTCGAAGTGCGCGTGCAGAAAGCTTTCGCGGTGGTGCGCCATGCACCACTTGGCCATGATCGAGCCGCCGCGCGAGACGATGCCCGTGCGCCGCGCGGCCGTGAGGTGGATGAAGGCCAGGCGCACCCCGGCATGGATGGTGAAGTAGTCGACGCCCTGCTCCGCCTGCTCGACCAGCGTGTCGCGGAAGATCGCCCAGGTCAGGTCCTCGGCCACGCCGCCGACCTTCTCCAGCGCCTGGTAGATCGGCACCGTGCCGATGGGCACGGGCGAGTTGCGCAGGATCCAGTCGCGCGTGGTGTGGATGTTCTTGCCCGTCGACAGGTCCATCACGTTGTCGGCGCCCCAGCGCGTGGCCCAGACCAGCTTCTCGACCTCTTCCTCGATGCTCGACGTCACGGCCGAGTTGCCGATGTTGGCGTTGATCTTCACCTTGAAGTTGCGGCCGATGGCCATCGGCTCGATCTCCGGGTGGTTGATGTTGGCCGGAATGATGGCCCGGCCGCGCGCCACCTCGTCGCGCACGAACTCGGGCGTGATGAGGGCCGGAATGCTCGCGCCCAGCGGGTTGCCCGCCAGCCGCCCTTCGCGCGCCGAGTCCTGCTGGTAGGCGGCGATCCATTCGCGCCGGCCATTCTCGCGCAGCGCCACGTATTCCATCTCGGGGGTGATGATGCCGCGGCGCGCGTAGTGCATCTGCGTCACGTTGGCCCCGCTTTTCGCGCGCCGCGGCTGGCGCTGCAGGCCCGCGGCCTCGGCGCGCAGCTGCTTGAGGCGCTGGGCCTCCTCGCTCTGGCTGCCGTCATCGAGTGCAGCGCGCGGGCGTCCCACATACCACTCGCTGTCGGCGCGCGCATCGATCCAGGGTGCGCGCAGCGCCGGCAGGCCGCGGCGGATGTCGATCTGCACCGCCGGATCGGTATACGGGCCGGAGGTGTCGTAGACGCTGACCTGTTCGCCATTGGTCAGCGCGATATCGCGCACCGGCACGCGCAGTTCGGCATGCAGCTGACCGGGCAGATAGCGTTTGCAGGAAGCGGGAAACGGCAGGCGCGATTGCGCCAGCAGGTCGCTGAAGGACGGGGTCGAAAGTTCGGGTGCACGGGCATTCATCGCAGTCTCCTCGGTGGATGGTTGGATCAACAACGCTCCGAGGAATGCCGGGCCGGACCTGCGCCCATGGCCGCAAGGGCTGTGGACGGACCACCGCCGGCTCTGGGGATGTGCCCCGCACGCGCACCCAGGTGCGCGAGCAGCCTTGGGTGGCGCGGATGAAGTGGCGCCTGCTGCCGCGGCATGCGGGCGTGACGCCCCGCCGCTGACTGCTGCCTCCCCCACCCCGCTTCAGGGTCTCGCTCTTCTTCCGCCGGTATGAACCGGATCAAGTTCGTCGGGTTCGCCAGCCGGCCTGTTCACACAGACCGTCTGGCATCTCAGCGCATAAGCACACCCCGGAGCTGGGGCCAAGTATAGCGACCACTTGCGAGCGCAAGGTCATTGGTCGTGCCACGCGCTCGCGAGATGCAGGCCGCGCTCTCAGAAACCCTGCAGATCCAGCCATTCGCCGGGGTCGGCACGCGTGGCGCGCAGCTGGTTGATGGGCGCGCTGGTGTCCTCCCAGCCCAGCGCCACGCCAAACGCCACCGCATAGCCTTCAGGCAGCGCGAGTTGCGTGGCCACGGTGTCGCCAAAGCGGCGCCAGTATCCCTGGGCGCAGGTGGCCAGGCCCTGCTCCACGGCCAGCAGCATCAGCGACTGCAGATAGATGCCCAGGTCGGTCCACTGGGCCAGTCCCATGCGCGTGTCGACGCTCACGAAGATGCCCACGGGCGCGCCGAAGAATTCGCCATTGCGGCCCAGCTGCGCCAGCCGCGCGGGCTTGTCCTCGCGTGCGATGCCCAGCGTGCGGTACAGGTCCTCGCCGTTCTCGAAGCGCCGGCTGCGGTAGGGCTCCCAGAGACTGGGGGGATAGGAGGTGCCGGTCGGCCCGTCCTGCGGCTCGGCTTCGGCCACGGCCGCCAGCAGGTGCGCCAGCGGCGTGCCGGTCAGCGCCGTCACGCGCCAGGGCTGCAGGTTGCCGCCCGATGCCGCACGCGCGGCCGAGTGCAGCATGGAGCGCACCACCGCGGCCTCGGGCACGCGGGGCAGGAAAGCGCGTACCGAGCGGCGCGCATGCAGGGCCTCTTTCACATTCATGGCATTGGATCCTTGGAGCAACAACCGGATGAGTCTAGCCGCCACCGCGGAACACAATGGACGTTGGCTGCCACTGACCTTCTCCAGGAGGTACCCCATGTGTGAAGTCTGCACTGCGTCCGGCCAAGGCCGGCGCGCTTTTCTGGCGCTGGCCGCAGTAGGCCTGTTCAGCGCGCGCACGCCGGCCGCAGAGCCGGCGGCGCAGGCCGGCGCCGGCCCGGATGCCGCGCTGGCGCGGCTGCAAGCCGGCAACGCGGCGTTCGTGGCTGCGCCCGCGCTGTGCGCAGCGCAACTGGGCGAGCAACGCGCGCGGCTGGCCATGCACCAGGCCCCCTGGGCGTCGATCGTCGCCTGCGCCGACAGCCGCGTGCCGCCCGAGCTGCTGTTTGGCGGCCTGGGCCTGGGCCAGCTGTTCGTCGTGCGCAATGCGGGCCATCTGCCCGATGCGGCCACGCTCGGCTCGCTTGAGTACGGCTGCTCGGTACTGGGCGTGCCGCTGATCGTGGTGCTGGGGCACGAGCGCTGCGGCGCGGTCGCGGCGGCCTGCGCCGTGGTGCAGGACAACGCGCGCTTTCCCGGGTTCATCGGCCCTTTGGTCGATGC
Organism: Comamonas antarctica; assembly: GCF_013363755.1. Lineage (NCBI taxonomy): Bacteria > Pseudomonadati > Pseudomonadota > Betaproteobacteria > Burkholderiales > Comamonadaceae > Comamonas > Comamonas antarctica. The sequence continues at coordinate 1,217,372 of NZ_CP054840.1, read as the reverse complement.
GATCGTGCCCGCGGCGCGTGCGGTGATCGATCAGCCAGGCGATTTCGTCGACAACGCGGTGCGCGAGAATGCGCGCCGCACGGCGCACGCGATCGCCACGCGCAGCGCAGCGATGGCGCAAGCCGTGGCCGCGGGCGAGCTGCGCGTGGTGGCGGCGTACTACGACCTCGACACCGGCCAGGTGGATTTCCTGTGAGCGGCTATTTGCCCATCAGCTGATCGATCTTGTCCTTCTCGAACTTCTGCGGCCGCTCGGACTCGCAGGGCACGCAGTCGCCGGCCTTGGTGCGCGCCGAGAGCTTCTCGATGGCCTCCCACAGCAGCGCGATCTGCTGCTCATGGCCGGCCGCGCCTTCGCTCAGGCCGCGCATGGCCTGCGAGATCGGATCGTCCTCCTGCGTCACGCCATAGGCGGTGAAGGCGCGCGGCGCGGCGGCGGGCGCGTCATGGTCGGTGACATCGGCGCTCTGCCCGGCCTTCGACGGCAGGATGCGCGCGGGAATGCCCACCGCCGTGGCGCCCGCGGGCACGGGCTTGATGACCACCGCGTTGCTGCCGATCTTCGCGCCGTCGCCGACCTCGAAGCCGCCCAGCACCTTCGCGCCCGCGCTCACCACGACATCGCGGCCCAGCGTGGGATGGCGCTTCACGCCCTTGTAGAGCGACGTGCCGCCCAGCGTCACGCCGTGGTAGATGGTGCAGCCGTCGCCGACCACCGCGGTCTCGCCGATGACGACGCCCATGCCGTGGTCGATGAACACCCGCTCGCCGATGACCGCGCCGGGGTGGATTTCAATGCCCGTGAGCCAGCGCGCGACGTGCGAGATGAAGCGGCCAAGCCATTGCAGGCCATGGTTCCAGCACCAGTGCGCGGGCCGCTGCAGCCAGATCGCGTGCAGGCCGGGATAACAGGTCACCACTTCCCAGGTACTGCGGGCCGCGGGATCACGGTCGAGAATGCACTGGATATCGGAACGCAGGCGTGCGAGCATCGCAAAGGGGAGTTGGAATGGGGAATCAACAAGTCTAGCGGTTTGGCGCAGTGCTTTGCAGCATGGTCTTGGCGACACCGCGCAGGATGTGGATTTCCTCGGGGCTCAGTTGCGCGCGGTTGAAAAGCTGGTTGAGGCGCGGCATGAGCTTCTTGGGCGCGGCCGGGTCGAGAAAGCCCAGATGCGTGAGCGCCTGCTCCCAGTGGCCCAGCATGCCCGCGACCTGGGCCGCGTCGGCGCGGTCCGGCAGTTGCGCCGGCGCGGCGTTCTCCACGGCAAAACCGCCCAGCGCCTGGCGCCATTCATAGGCAATCAGCTGGATGGCGGCGCCCAGGTTGAGCGAGCCGAACTGCGGATTCGAGGGAATCGACAGCGCCACGTCGCAGCGGTAGACATCCTCGTTGGCCATGCCGAAGCGTTCGCAGCCAAACAGGAAGGCGACGCCGGTTTCGGCAGGCGTTGCGCCATCGCCGGCCACCGGCGCGGCTTGCAACTCGCCCTTGACCAGCATCTCCAGGTGCGCGCGCGGCGTGCGCGTGGGCGGGCCGAAGTCGCGCGGCGTCATGGCCGTGGCGCAGAGGTGGCTCATGCCGTCGAGCGCTTCGTCCAGCGTCTCCACGATGCGCGCCCGGGCCAGCACATCGAGCGCGCCGCTCGCGCGCTGGATGGTTTCCTCGCGCCGCAGCACGTTGGCCCAGCGCGGCGCCACCAGCACCAGGTCGTCGAAGCCCATGGTCTTCATGGCGCGCGCGGCGGCACCCACATTGCCGGCATGGCTGGTCTGGATCAGGACGAATCGGGTCTTCATGGCATTCAAAAAGCGTTGGCGGGCCGCGGCAAAAGCCGCCGGCCCTACGGATTGCCGCACTAAGCGCAGCAGGAATTGGACAGGACAGGTAAAATCGCCAGCCATTGTCGCCGCCCGCATCGCCGGAGCCGGCCTAACCCTGTTCTTACCCGCGTGTTGCGCTGCCTTTTTGCAGCGCGGCGCCAACGCCCACAATCTATGTCGTCTACCCTGCATCCCATGCTCAACGTGGCTATCAAAGCCGCACGCGCCGCCGGCGCCCTCATCAACCGCGCGGCCCTCGACGTGGAATCCGTGCGCATTGCACAGAAGCAGGTCAACGACTTTGTGACCGAGGTCGACCAGGCGGCCGAGAAGACCATCATCGACACGCTGCTGAGCGCCTACCCCGGCCACGGCATCCTGGCCGAGGAAACCGGCCAGCAGTTCGGCGCCAAGGACTCGGATTTCGTCTGGATCATCGATCCGCTGGACGGCACCACCAACTTCATCCACGGCATGCCCGTGTACTGCGTCAGCATCGCGCTGGCCGTCAAGGGCAAGATCGAACACGCCGTGGTGTACGACCCCTCGCGCAACAACCTGTTCACCGCCACGCGCGGCCGCGGCGCCTTCCTGAACGACCGCCGCATCCGCGTGAGCAAGCGCGCGCAGATGCGTGACTGCCTGGTCATCACCGGCTTCCCGTTCCGCCAGGGCGACAACTTCAAGGCCCACATGGCCATGGTGACCGATGTCATGCCACGCGTGGCCGGCGTGCGCCAGTCGGGTTCGGCGGCGCTGGACCTGGCCTACGTCGCGGCCGGCTTCAGCGACGGCTTCTTCCACACCGGCCTGAGCATCTGGGACGTGGCGGCGGGCTCGCTGCTGATCACCGAAGCCGGCGGCCTGGTGGGCAACTTCACTGGCGAAGCCGACTTCCTCGAGCAGCGCGAGTGCATGGCCGGCAACCCGCGCGTCTATGGCAACCTGGTCACGGTGCTGGGCAAGTACAGCAAGTTTGCCGGCGCGGGCGAAAAGGCCGGTGTGCGCCAGGCCCTGGCCGAGGACGGCGGCGAAGAAGCACCGGCCGAGCCAACGGCGCCGGCCAGCGACGAACAGGCCTGAGCTTCCTGCGCGAAGGAAAAAACCGCCTTGCGAGGCGGTTTTTTTTGCGCCCGGCTCAGTGCGGTTGCGCGCTCGGCGCGGCGCCGGGCTGGCGCTGGTGCCAGGCGACCAACGCGATGCGCCGGCCCCGGGCATCGAACACCGGCATGATCTTCACCCATTCCTCATGCAGCCGGCCGGCGCTGTCGCGGCTCAGCAGAAGCCCTTCCCAGCACAGGCCGGCCATCAGCTTCGACCACAGGTCGCGGTAGGTGTCGGGATGCATGTGTCCGCTGGCCACCACCGAGGGCTTCTGGCCGCGCAGCGTCGCCAGCGCAAAGCCGCTTTCCTCCTCGTAGCGCGGGTTGGCCCAGAAGATGCGGCCGTCGGCATCGGTCAGCACCACGGCCATGGGGCTCGCGCTCAGCGCCGCGCGCAGCACATCCTGGCGCTGGCGCAGCGTGCCCAGTCGGTCGCCCAGCGCGCGCTGGCGCAGCACCACCGCGCCCAGCAGCAGCAACAGAACGAACGCCACCGAGGCCACCCACCAGCGATCGTGCCAGGGCATCAGCGCGCTCACGTTGTCGAGCGCCACGAGCTGCCAGTGGCCTTCGGGATCGCTCCAGTCCAGCGCGCGCCTATCCACCACCTGGCGCGCGCCGTCGACGCGCACCTCCACGCTGTCGTCGGCAAACGGCAGCGCCGAGGCGACGCCGTTGGCGAAATAGCCGCCGAACAGCCCGCTCTGGCGCGCGGCATCGATGCGCTGCTGCGTCAGCGGCGCGGTCATCGCATAGCGCCAGTCGGGCCGGGTGGCGGAGAATGCCACGCCATGCGGGTCCAGCAGCAAGGTCGTGAGGCCGTTGCGGTTGATCACGGCATCGAGCGCGGCGGCATCGGTCTTGAGCACCACCACGCCCAGCACCGGCGCATCGGCATGCCCGGTGGCACGCACCGGCGCCACGAAAAACAGGTTGCGCGTGAGATTGCCGGGCTCCAGTGCCGCAAACACGCTGGCCTGGCCCTGCATGGCCTGGCGGAAATAGGGCCCGAACGCGCGCAGGCGGGCCGGCGAGAAGCGCTCACTGTCGTCCTGGGCCATGGTGTGGCCTTCGCGGTCCAGCACATGCACGCTCAGCACCGGCAGGCGCATGCGCAGCTGCGCGAAATGCATCTGCACCACGTCCGGCTCCACATCGAGCCCGCGTGCCAGGTCCTTGAATGCCGGGTCGGTCAATCCCACGGCAATGGCACCGGACAGCATGGGACTGCGCAGCGTCTGCGCCAGCAGCGCCTGCTGGGTGTCATCGAGAATGCGCTCGCGCTCCTGCGCGCGCACGTCCAGGCGCCACAGCGTCACTGCCTGCACGGCCAGCAGCGCGCCGACGACCGACGCCAGCACCAGACCCAGCAGATCGCGCACCGGGGAGCCCGGGTGGCGCGGCGCAGGTCCGCCGGGCAGCCATCCCGCCATGGCATGAAGCCCCTGGCGCCACGTCGCCAACGCGCGCAAACGTTCTCTCTGATCCTGCATGCCTGCCCTCGTGCCTCCGTGCGCAGCGGGCGGCTCGTGGCCGTCGCAACCCACCATGTCGTTGTTATGCACGGACCGGCAGGGGCGCGTGCCCCGGCGATCCGCTGGCAGATACTAACAACCCCAGGGCGGGATGCGGCGCAAAAACCGCAAAAGCTGCGGCTGCAGCAACTTCAGGATGCGGTGTTCTCGGGCGCGGGCAGCCATTCGACCAGGCGCTGCGCCGGCGCGTCAGCCCCGAAACCATCGATGGACGCGGCGGCGGATTGCTCCACCAGCACGCAGGTCTGGCCCGTGCGCCGGCACTGGTCCTGCACGCGCCAATAGTCGCCATGGCTCAGGCAGCCGGTCTGGCAGACCACCAGATCCGCGGCTTCGGCGCTCGCGGCCAGCGCGCCGGCGCCATCGGCGCCACCGCCCTCGCCCGGCCCGCCTTGCGCCGCGGCACGCAACTGCGCCCACTGCCACGGCAGGCGCTCGCGCGCGAGGTTCTGCATGCAGGTCAGCACCGCCTGCGAGCGCTGCGCGCGCTCCCAGGCCAGCGCCGTGTCGCGCACGATCACCGCCGCACGCAGCCGCATGGCCATGCCTTGCAGGCGCTCGATCTCGGCGGCCTGGGCGCGCACCAGGGCATCGCAGCGCATCTGGGTCTGGCCGTAGTGGCGCATCAGCACCTGGTATTCGCCTGTCAGTTGCTGATAGGGGGGTGCGGCAAGTGTCATGGTGGGCCTTGGCGTGCAGTCGCGACGCGCAGGCCGCGGTAAGAAGAAGGGCCGCAGCCTGGCCCGTATGCCGGGCCGCGCTGCGGCTCGCGAGCCCTGCCGCCCCTCTGTCGAGGACGCCGCCCGGGCTCTGTCGCGCAGTATATCAACTGAGATTGGTTCTCATTCAAATATCCTCTCAGGTACTGGTGCGATGCCATGCTCATTGCGCGGCGCGGTCGGCCTGGTCCAGCCCGCGCAGCAAGGGCAGCAGCACGTGATGGCAGGCGTCGCGATGCCGTGCGCGCGCGATGGCGCACCAGGTGATGGTGATGAAGGACGGCGAGATCGTCGAGTCGGGCAGCGTGCAGCAGGTGCTCGCGGCGCCGCGCGCGCCGCACGCGCGCCCGGCCCGGGCCGCTTTCGCGGTCTGAGCGGCCGGCCGCGCGCTCAGGGCGCGCGGTGGCGCGGCTGGCGGCCGAAGAATGGATGGGCCGGATCGTTGAAGCCCGGCGCCGACGCATGGCCCGTGGGCACGAGGCGATCGACCAGGGCCTCGTCCTCTTCGGTGAAGCGGTATTGCAGCGCCGGCAGATAGTCTTCCCACTGCGCGAGCGTGCGCGGCCCGGCGATCGCCGACGTCACGAGCCGGTTGTGCAGCACCCAGGCCAGCGCGAACTGGCCGGGCGTGATGCCGCGGCCGGCGACATGCGCGCGGATCTGCTGCGCGATATGCAGCGACTCGGCGCGCCACTCGGTCTGCTGCAGGCGCGGGTCGTCGCGGCCCGCGCGGGTTTCGGCCGCGGGCGCTTCGCCAGGCGTGTACTTGGCCGTGAGCACGCCGCGCGCCAGCGGGCTGTAGGGCACGACGGCCAGGCCATAGCGTTCGGCCGCGGGCAGATGCTCGACTTCGATCTGGCGGTTGGCGAGGTTGTACAGCGGCTGCGTCACCGCGGGACGGTCCACGCCCAGCGCATCGGCCGTGTGCACGAACTCCGCGAGCTTGTAGGCGCGATGGTTGGAGAGGCCGTAGCTGCGCAGCTTTCCGGCGCGAATCAGGTCGCCCAGCGCGCGCACGGTTTCCTCGATCTGCGTGCTGCCGTCCTCGCGGTGCAGGTACAGCACGTCGAGATAATCGGTGCGCAGCCGCTTCAGGCTGGCTTCGACCGAACGGATCAGATTGATGCGCGCCGCGCCGCGGTCGTTCGGCCCGGACGTGCCCGGGTTCTGGTTGCCGAACTTGCTTGCCAGCACCCATTCGCCGCGGCGCGGCGCGATCAGTTCGCCCACGACCACCTCGGACTCGCCGCGGTTGTAGTTGTTGGCCGTGTCGATGAAGTTGACGCCTTGCTCGAAAGCGCGTTCGGTGATGCGCTGCGCGGTCGCGTGGTCGGTCTCGCCGCCAAACATCATGGTGCCCAGCGTCAGGGGAGAGATCTTGATGCCGCTGCGGCCGAGGTTGCGATAGGTGTTGATAGTCATCTGCGGATTCGGAGTGAACGGGCCATGCGCCGCCACCGGGGCGACCTGCCGATTCTGGCGCACTTGCGTTGCGCAGGTGGCATGAAATCGGCATATCCAAGCGCGCTTTCCCCGCGCCTGGAGATGGCGGTGCCCCTGCAGCGCGCGGGCGCGGCGCCCTATCGTCAATAATGTATTCCTTTGGCCCAGGCTCCCGGATCCGGCGCGCCGCCCCGCCCGCCCTGCCGGCCCGGGCGCCGGCCCTTGCCGCAACGCTGACCATGCGCAGCCCCGCCCGGGATGCCCCGAACTGCCCGATACCGCGCCCGGGCGAACCACTAAGCTATTGATCCAAAAGTGAATATCGAGAATACCGAAGCCGTTCAAGGGCCGGGCGGCACGCCGCTTTCCAGCCACACTCCCATGATGCAGCAATATCTGGGCCTCAAGGCCGGGTACCCGGACACGCTGGTGTTCTACCGCATGGGCGATTTCTACGAGCTTTTCTATGCCGATGCCGAGAAGGCCACGCGGCTGCTCGACATCACGCTCACGCAGCGCGGCCAGTCGGGCGGGCAGCCGATCCCGATGTGCGGCGTGCCCTTCCACGCGCTCGAGAACTACCTCGCGCGGCTCATCAAGATGGGCGAATCGGTGGCGATCTGCGAGCAGGTCGGCGAAGTCGGCGCGAACAAGGGACCGGTCGAGCGCAAGGTGGTGCGCGTCGTCACGCCCGGCACGCTGACCGATGCGGCGCTGCTGTCGGACAAGAGCGAGGCGCTGCTGCTGGCCGTGCATGCGGGCGCGCGCAACCGCTGCGGCCTGGCCTGGCTCAGCGTGACGCAGGGCCGCGTGCATTTGGCCGAATGCGCGCCCGAGGAACTGGGCGACTGGCTGGTGCGCGTCGCGCCCAGCGAAGTGATCTACAGCGCCGGCGTGACCGAGCGCTTCGAGAAGCAGCTGCAGGGCCTGCGCCAGGGCGGCAGCCTGGCATGCCCGCTGTGCCCGCGGCCCGACTGGCAGTTCGACCAGGCGCTGGGCGAGCGCAAGCTGCTCGAGCAGCTCGGCGCGGCCAGTCTGCAGGCCTGGAATGCCGAAGGCCTGGGCCTGGCGCATGCAGCCTCGGCCGCGCTGCTGTCGTACGCCGAACACACGCAGGGCCGCGCGCTGAGCCATCTGCACAGCGTGCAGGTGCAGCGCAACGATGAGCTCATCGACCTGCCGCCGGCCACGCGCCGCAACCTGGAACTGCTCAGGACCCTGCGCGGCGAGGACAGCCCGACGCTGTTCTCGCTGCTCGATACCTGCCAGACCGGCATGGGCAGCCGCCTGCTCAAGAGCTGGATGCTCGAGCCGCGGCGCGACCGCAGCGCGGCGCGCGAGCGCCTCGAGGCCACCGAAGTGCTGCGCGGCAGCCAGGCCGCGGGCGCGGCGCCGTGGCAGCTGCTGCGCGCCGAACTCAAGGGCGTGAGCGATGTCGAGCGCATCACGGCGCGCATCGCGCTGCGCCAGGTGCGCCCGCGCGAACTGGTGGCGCTGGGCAAGACGCTGGCCAAGGCCCAGCTGCTGGCCGGCACCGGCGCCTCGCCCTCGGCCTATCTGAACCAGGTCTTCGCCGATACCCTGCCGCCCGATGGTTGCGCGGCGCTGCTGCAGGCCGCGCTGCTCGAGGAACCCGCGGCGCTGGTGCGCGACGGCGGCGTGATCGCGGACGGCTTCGATGCCGAGTTGGACGAGTTGCGCGCCATCCAGACCAACTGCGACAGCTTCCTGCTCGACCTGGAAACGCGCGAGAAGGCGCGCACCGGCATTCCCAATCTGCGCGTGCAGTTCAACAAGGTGCACGGCTTCTACATCGAGGTCACGGGCAGCTATCTCGACCGCGTGCCCGACGACTATCGCCGCCGCCAGACACTGAAGAACGCCGAACGCTTCATCACGCCCGAACTGAAGAACTTCGAGGACAAGGCGCTGTCGGCCAACGAGCGCGCGCTGGCGCGCGAGAAGTGGCTCTACGAGCAGATCCTCGACCAGTTGCAGCCGCACGTGCCCGGGCTCACGCGCGTCGCGGGCGCGCTGGCCACGCTCGATTTGCTGTGCACCTTCGCCGAACGCTCGCTGACGCTGCAATGGTGCGCGCCCGAGTTCGTCAACCAGCCCTGCATCGAGATCGAGGCCGGCCGCCATCCGGTGGTCGAGGCGCGCCTGGCGGAAACCTCGAGCGGCGCCTTCATTGCCAACCACACGCGCATGAATGCCAATGCGCGCATGCAGATCATCACCGGCCCGAACATGGGCGGCAAATCGACGTATATGCGCCAGGTGGCGCTGATCGTGCTGCTGGCCAGCATGGGCAGCCATGTGCCGGCCACGGCCTGCCGGCTGGGGCCCATCGACGCGATCCACACGCGCATCGGCGCAGCCGACGACCTGGCCAATGCGCAATCGACCTTCATGCTGGAGATGACCGAGGCCGCGCAGATCCTGCATGCCGCCACGCCGCACAGCCTGGTGCTGATGGACGAGATCGGCCGCGGCACCAGCACCTTCGACGGCCTGGCGCTGGCCAGCGGCATTGCCAGCCACCTGCATGACAAGACGCGCGCGTTCACGCTGTTCGCGACGCATTATTTCGAGCTCACCGACCTGCCCGCCAAGGCGCGCCAGGCCGTCAATGTCCATGTCGGCGCCACTGAATCAGGAAGTGACATTGTGTTTCTACATGAAATACAGCCCGGGCCTGCCAGTAGAAGCTATGGCATTCAGGTGGCTAAACTTGCCGGAATGCCTACCGCAGTGCTCTACCATGCTAGGCATACGCTGGCAGCGCTCGAGGAGCGTGCCGGCGAGGACCGGCGCCAGGTGGACCTGTTTGCCGCGCCCCAGACGCCCGAGCCGCGCGCCGAAGCGAGCCTGTTGCAGCAACGCCTGCTGGACCTCGAACTCGACACGCTGAGCCCGCGCGAGGCGCTTGATCATTTGTACGCTCTTCAAGGACTTGCCAAGAAGCCATGACCTACTGTGTAGCCATCAAACTCGACGCGGGGCTGGTGTTCCTGGCCGACTCGCGCACCAACGCCGGCCTCGACCACATCAGCTCCTTCCGCAAGATGATGGTCTACGAGTCGCCGGGCGACCGCTTCATGGTGCTGTTGTCGGCAGGCAACCTGTCGATTTCCCAATCGGTGCGCGAGATCCTGCAGCAGCAGCAGCTGCGCGACGAGCACACCGGAGAAATGCTCACCATCTGGAATGCGCGCAGCATGTTCGATGCCGCGCGCATCCTGGGCGCGGCGGTGCGCCATATCTATGACCGCGACGGCGTGGCGCTCAAGCGCGCCGGCCTGGACTTCAATGTCTCGCTGGTTCTGGGCGGTCAGATCCGCGGCGAGAACATGCGCCTGTTCCAGGTCTATTCGGCCGGCAACTTCATTGAAGCCACGAACGAGACGCCCTACTTCCAGGTCGGCGAGTCCAAATACGGCAAGCCGGTTCTGGACCGCGTGATCACGCCGCAGACGCCGCTCGACGAAGCCGCCAAATGCGCGCTGGTCTCCATGGACAGCACCATCAAGTCGAACCTCTCGGTCGGCCTGCCGCTGGACCTGATCGTCTATGAAGCCGACCAGTTCGCGAGCGACAAGATCGTCTGCATCGACGAGAGCAACCCCTATTACCGGCTGCTGCACGACAACTGGGGCGAACGCCTGCGCCATGTGTTCGACAGCATCGAGGACCCGGCCTGGGATGGCGGCGCCACCAATGCGCCGATCCGCGTCACGAGCCGCCGCTGCCACCCGCTGGCCAAGATCACGCCCGCCACGGTGGCCGCCCAGCCCGCGCTGTCGGTGCCGACCGGCCTGGGCCAGCCCGGCGTCTATTCGGCCGGCGCCGCGCTGCGCCCGCCCGCGCACCTGCCGATCGCGCCCGTGCATCCGGACCATTTGATGGCGGGAGAAGCCGACGCCGCAGATGACGGCGCGCCCGATAACGACGATCACCCCGAACGCTGAGCCTGCGGCCTGCCATGCTGCCGCTGGTCTTCTCCCACGCCAACAGCTTTCCTGCGGCCACCTACCGGCTGCTGTTCGCGCTGCTGCGCGAGCGCGGCTGCGAGGTCCGCGCGGTCGAGCGTTTCGGCCACGACCCGGCCTATCCGGTCACCGACAACTGGCCGCATCTGGTGCAGCAGCTGGCCGACTTCACGCGCGCCGAGGTCGAGCGCCTGGGCGAGCCGGTGTTTCTGGTCGGCCATTCGCTGGGCGGTTTCCTGAGCGTGATGGCCGCGGCGCTGCACCCGGAACTCGCGCGCGGCGTGTTGCTCATCGATTCCCCGCTGATCAGCGGCTGGCGCGCCAACGCGCTGGGCATGGCCAAGCGCACGCAGCTCGTGGGCTCGGTATCGCCGGGCAAGATCAGCCGGCGCCGGCGCCACCAATGGGCCAGCAATGACGAGGCGCTGGACTATTTCCGCGCGAAAAAGGCGTTCGCGCAGTGGCATCCCGCGATGCTGCAGGACTATGTCGAGCATGGCCTCGCGGACCACGACGGCCAGCGCGTGCTGGGCTTTGACCGAGAGGTCGAAACCGCGATCTACAACACGCTGCCGCACCACCTCGACACGCTGCTGCGCCGCCACCCGCTGCGCTGCCCCGCGGCTTTCATCGGCGGGCGCGGCTCGCAGGAAATGAAGCAGGTGGGCATGGACATGACGCTGCGCATCACCCAGGGCCGCAGCATGATTCTCGACGGCAGCCACCTGTTCCCGATGGAGCGCCCCGAAGCCACGGCCGCGGCCATCGAGGCCTCGCTGCTCAATCTGCTGTCGGTGATTGCAGGTGAACACCGGCTCAATAGATAAAAGCTCGCATTACCCACATCCTTTGCTCTGGCGCGTACCAGCTCAGGGGCACCGAGCAAGGGCCGCCCCGCAGCGAGGGTGCCGTCCCCCTCCACCGAAGGTTGAGAGGGGGAAGCGACGAAGTCGCTCAGGGGGTGCTTTAAATTGAGCGCGACAGGCCGCCATCGACGCGGATGTTCTGGCCCGTGATGTAGCCCGCGCCTTCCGACAGCAGGAAGGCCACGGTCGCGGCGATTTCCTCGGCCTTGCCGTAGCGCGCCATGGGCACGGTCTCGCGGCGCGCGTCGGTCTGCGGCAGGCTGTCGATCCAGCCCGGCAGTACATTGTTCATGCGGATGTTCCTGGCCGCGTAGCGGTCCGAAAAGATCTTGGTGAAGCTGGCCAGCCCGGCGCGGAACACGGCCGAGGTGGGGAAGGTGTCGACCGGCTCGAAGGCCCAGGCCGTCGAGATGTTGACGATCGCGCCGCCGCCCTGCTTTTCCATGATCGGCACCACCAGGCGCGCGGGCCGCACGGCGTTGAGGAAGTAGACCTCCATGCCCTTGTGCCAGTCTTCATCGGTGATGTCCAGGATGGGCGCGCGCGGGCCGTGGCCGGCCGAGTTCACGAGCGCGTCGATGCGTCCCCAGCGCTGCATGGCCAGATCGACCAGGCGCTGCAGGTCGTCGGTGGACTGGTTCGACCCCGTGACGCCGACGCCGCCGAGCTCCTGCGCCAGGGCCTCGCCCTTGCCTGAAGACGACAGAATCGCCACCTGATAGCCGTCCTGCGCCAGCTTCTTCGCTGCCGCGGCGCCCATGCCCGAGCCGCCTGCGGTGATGAGTGCCACTTTTTCCTGCGTCATGAAAATCTCCTCTCAGTGATATGCAAATCCAGGCCGGCGCGCTGCGGGGCGCAGCAGGCTTGGCGGATTGCGCATCATAGGCAAGGCTTCAGCCGCCAATGCGCAGATTGCGCCCGGCCAGCGCCCCCATCGCGATGGCGCCCGCGGCCAGCATCGCGCACAGCAGCAGCGGCATCTGCCAGCCGCCGAGCAGGTCGTGCAGCTGGCCCATGAGCACGGGCCCGGCCGCGGCCAGCAGATAGCCCACGCATTGCGACATGCCCGACAGTGCCGTCGACTGCGGCACGTCGCGCGTGCGCAGCGCGACAAACGTCAGGCCCAGGATGAAGGTCGCGCCCGTGCCCATGCCCAGCAGCACCGCCCACAGCCAAGCCAGCGCCGGCAGCAGCCACAAGCCCAGCAGCGCCAGCGTCGACAGCACGGCGGCAAGTGCCGCCGCCAGGCGCTGGTCGGGCATGCGGCGCACCAGGGGCGCGAGCAGCAGGCCGGGAATCGCCGTGGCCAGTTGCAGCACGCCATGCAGCGTGCCGGCCTGCTGCGCCGAAGTGCCGGCCTCGGCCAGCATCGCCGGCAGCCAGGCAATCGCCACGTAATAGACCGTCGAGTTCAGGCCCAGGTAGAGCGTGACCTGCCACGCCAGCGCCGAGCGCCACAGCGACACCGGTGCCGCGCCAGCGGCGGCCTCGGGCACGGCCCTGCCGCCGGGCAGCAGGGCCCAGGCCGCGATGGCGGCCAGCGGCACCGCGATGAAGCACGCCAGCGCCGCTTGCCAGCCGATGGCATCGGCCAGCGGCACGGCCGCGGCCGAGCCCAGCGCCGCGACGATGCCCATCGACAGCGCGTAGGCGCTGGTCACCGCGGTCACGCTGCCCGGGAAGTCGCGCTTGACCAGGCTGGGCAGCAGCACATTGCCCACCGCGATGCCCATGCCCAGCACGCAGGTGCCCAGATAAAGCGCCCATTCCAGGCCGCTGGAGCGCACGGCAATGCCCAGCGCGACAGCCGCCATCGCGCCCAGCAGTGTCCGCTCCAGGCCCCAGCGCCGCGCCAGTCCCGCGGCAAAGGGCGACAGCAGCGCAAAGGCCAGCAGCGGCAGGGCCGTGAGGGCGCCTGCGGCCGCCGTGCTCAGCTGGAAGTGCGCACTGATCTGTCCCAGCAGTGGCGGCAGCCCGGTCGCGGGCACGCGCAGGTTGGCTGCAGCCAGCAGGATGGCGGCAAGAAGAAGCGCATTGCGCGCACGCGGTGGATGGGTCAGTGCGGTCATCGGTACGGCTCGAAGGACGGACCTCCACTCTACAAACCCCGGGCGTGGTTGAATATCGAAGAAAAGACAGATGATCGCTAAAAGATGACAACCCCTTCCGCCCTCTCCGACCTCCTTTGCCGCCACGACACCGATGGCGACCACTGTGCCGCCGTGGCGCTCAATGTCGAGATCGCGCAGAACGACGTGGAGCAGCCCGTGCACCGCCACCGCAAGGGCCAGCTGGTGCTGGCCCTGCATGGCAGCGTGACCTGCGAGGTGCCGCAGGCGCTGTGGATGGTGCCGCCGCAGCATGCGGTGTGGATTCCCGGCGGCATGCCGCACAGCAACCGCGCCACCGACAATGCGCGCATCTGTTTCCTGTTCATCGAACCCGATGCCGCGCGCATGCCGCAGCAGTGCTGCACGCTGGCCATCAGTCCGCTGGTGCGCGAATTGATCCAGCATCTGGCCGCGCAGCCGGCGCGCAGCGCAGCGCGCGTGACCGAGCTGTTGCTGGAACTGCTGGTGGAGGCGCCGGTGCAGCAGCTGCACCTGCCGATGTCGAACCACCCCAAGATCCGCCGCATGGCGCGCGCGCTCGGCAAGGACCCGTCGGACCGCACCCCGCTGGCCGAGTGGGCCGCGCGCCTGGCCATGAGCGAGCGCACGCTGGCGCGGCTGGTGGCGCAGGAAACCGGGCTCAGCTTCGGCCGCTGGCGCCAGCAGCTGCACCTGCTCGTGGCATTGCGCCAGCTGTCCGAAGGCGCCACCGTGCAGCAGGTGGCCGGCAATCTGGGCTACGACTCCGTGACGGCGTTCATCACCATGTTCAAGAAGGCGCTGGGACAGCCGCCGGGGCGCTACTTCTCACGCCTGACGTAGCGCGGCAGCCGCTTCGCGCAGCGCCGCCACGGCCTGCGCCGCGTCGTGCTGAAAATCGGCGCGCCAGGGTGCCTGCCAGTCGGTGGGCCGTCCCTCGGATTCCCAGCGCTCCAGCGCCAGCGCATTGAGGATTTCGGCGTCGAACCAGACGCTGGCATAGCTTTCGCGGGCGCCGGCGTCCGCTGCCTCGGCAAGCAGCGCTTCCCCCTGCTCGATGAAGCGCGCAAACGCCGCGACGTCCGCCGCGGCGCCGCTTGCCAATGCGTCGAAGTCGCGCGCCCGCATCACTCCCCGTGCCAGGCAATCACGCCGGTCCAGGCCGTGACCAGCACCACGATGCCGAACACGATGCGGTACCAGGCAAACGGCACGAAGCTGTTGCTGGAGATGTAGCGCAGCAGCCAGCGAACGCACAGCCAGGCACTGATGAACGAGAACAGCAGCCCGACCGCAAACATCGGAATATCGGCAGCGCTCAGCAGCGCGCGCTGCTTGTAGAGGCTGTAGACCCCGGCGCCGATCAGCGTGGGCATGGCCAGGAAGAACGAGAAATCGGTGGCCGCCTTGCGCGACAGTCCCAGCAGCATGCCGCCGATGATGGTCGCGCCGCTGCGGCTCGTGCCAGGCACCATGGCCAGGCACTGCGCCAGGCCGACCTTGAGCGCATCCATCGGGGTCATGTCGTCGACCGAATGCACGCGCACGCTGGTGGCCGGCCGGCGTTCGGCCCAGAGGATCACGAAGCCGCCCAGGATGAAGGTGGTTGCCACCACGATGGGCGTGAACAGATGCGCCTGGATCAGCTTGCCAAAGGCCAGCGCCAGCACCACCGCCGGCAGGAAACCGATGAACACGTTCAGTGCAAAGCGTTGCGCCTGCCGGCTCGTGGGCAGTTCGACCAGGGTGCTGCGGATCTTCTGCCAGTAGACCAGGATCACGGCAAAGATCGCGCCGGTCTGGATGGCGATGTCGAACACCTTGGCTTTTTCGCCTTCGAAGCCGAGCAGTGCGCCCGCCAGGATCAGATGGCCCGTCGATGAGATGGGCAAGAACTCGGTCAGGCCCTCGACCACGCCCATGACGGCGGCCTTGACCAGCAAAACGATATCCACGGAATAGTCCTGTTTGGCGGTTGAAAGCCAATGATTATCTACGCGCGGCGCAATAGCCCGGAGCAGGCACTGGCTTCGCCGGTGCGCCGCCGGCCCGCGCCCTGCAGGCAGCAGTTCGCGCCGCGCCCCGGCCATCCGTCGCATGGCGCTGGCAACCGCGCGGCGCGCGGCGCACAGTCAAGCCATTGCTTTGACTGAAAGGAGACCCGCCATGGCATTTCCCGATACTTGCGGATCGAACGACGACGCGCTGGAGCAGCTGGCGCGCCGGCGTGCCGGCGCCAAGCTGGGCTGGGCGATCCACGCCGCGGCCTATGTGCTGGTGAACCTGCTGCTGGCAGCGCTCGCGGCGCAGCAGGGCCGCCACTGGGCCATCTACCCGGCGCTGGGTTGGGGCCTGGGGTTGCTGCTGCATGGCGCGGCCGTCTGGCTGGCATTGCCCGGCGGCGGACTCCAGGCGCGCCTGCTGGCACGCGAACGCCAGCGGCTGCAAGCCGGCCGGGAGTGAACAGCAATACGCGACAATGCCTGCGATCATGCTGCTGCCCCATTTCAACGCGCGCACCTTTGCCCTCCATGGCCTGTGGACGGCGGTGCTGTGCTGCCTCACCGCGCTGGCGCTGCAGGCCGCGGGCCTGGGCCGCTGGCAGGCGCAACTGATGATGTCGCTGTGCGTGGGCGGGATCAGCTGGCTGGTCATCGACCTGGGCCGGCTGCTGCTCACGCGCCATCAGCCCATTCCCTGGCCCGCAGGCTGGCGCGGGCCGGCGCTGGTTGCGGCCGGCATTGCGGCGGGTGCGCTGCTGGGCGGTGGCATTGGCCGCCGGCTGCGCGGCGACGGCGCAGCGTTTTCACCGGGCGAGTCCCTGACCAGCGCGACGGGCCTGACCACGCTGGCGCTCACGGCAGCGATCAGCACCGTGATGTGCCTGGTGTTCTACCACCGCGGCAAGGCGCAGGAACTCGAGCGCGTCGTCGTGCAGAGCCAGCGCGACAGCGCCGAAGCCCGGCTCAAGCTGCTCGAAGCGCAGCTCGAGCCGCACATGGTGTTCAATACGCTGGCCAACCTGCGGGTACTGATCGCCAGCGACAGCGCGCGCGCCGAAGCCATGCTGGACCACTTCATTGCGTATCTGCGCGCCACGCTCGATGGCGCGCGCACGCCGCAGCACGCGCTGGAGGTGGAATACGCGCGGCTGCGCGACTAC
Organism: Comamonas antarctica; assembly: GCF_013363755.1. Lineage (NCBI taxonomy): Bacteria > Pseudomonadati > Pseudomonadota > Betaproteobacteria > Burkholderiales > Comamonadaceae > Comamonas > Comamonas antarctica. The sequence continues at coordinate 1,200,637 of NZ_CP054840.1, read as the reverse complement.
CTCGCGCTGATGGCGGTGCGCATGGGCCCGCGCCTGCGTTACCGGCTGGAGTTGCCGCCGGAACTGGCCTGCGCGCCGGTGCCGGCGCTGCTGCTGCAGCCGCTGGTGGAGAACGCCATCGGCCACGGCCTCGAGCCGCAGATCACGGGCGGCGAGATCGTGGTGCGGGCGCGCACTTCACAAGACGGCCAAGGATTGGTGCTCGAAGTCGACGACGACGGCGCAGGCCTGGCCGCAGCGCCCGCGCAGCCGCCGCAGGGCCGGCACTTCGGCCTGGCCCAGGTGCGTGAGCGCCTGCTGACGCTGCATGGCAATCGCGCTGCGCTGGCGCTCGAGGCGCGCCCGGAGGGCGGAACGCGCGCGCGCATCCACTTGCCGCTGGAAACGCCGTGAACATGCAGGCGCGCGCACTCATTGCCGAAGACGAGCCGCTGCTGCGCCAGGCGCTGGGGCAGGCGCTGGCGCATGCCTGGCCAGCACTGGAAATCGTCGCCAGTGTCGGCGACGGCCTGAGCGCGGTGCGCGAAGCGCTGGCGCTCAGGCCCGATGTGCTGTTCTTCGACATCCGCATGCCGGGCCTGGGCGGACTCGAAGCCGCGGCCGAACTGGCCGATGCCTGGCCCGCGGGCATGCCGTTTCCGGCCCTGGTGCTGGTGACCGCTTACGACCAGTACGCGCTGCAGGCCTTCGAGGCCCAGGCCATCGACTATCTGCTCAAGCCGGTGCAGCCGGCGCGCCTGCAGCAGACCGTGGAGCGGCTTCAGCGCCGGCTCGCGCCACACGCTCCGGCCGGCGGCACGCCGCGCGACCTGGACAGCGTCATGGCGCAACTGCGCCGGTTGCTGCCCGGCGCAGCGCAGCTTCCCATGTCGCGGCCAGAGCCGCCGCTGACCGTGATCCAGGCCGGTGCCGGCGCGCAGATCCAGCTGGTGCCGGTCGACGAGGTGCTGTATTTCGAGGCGGCCGACAAATACGTGCGCGTGCTCACGCAGCAGCACGAGTATCTGATCCGCATGCCGCTCAAGGAACTGGGCGCGCGGCTCGACCCGGCGCAGTTCTGGCAGGTCCACCGCGGCACGCTGGTGCGCGCCACGGCCATTGCCGCCGCGCGCCGCGACGAGGCCGGGCGGCTGCACCTGCAGTTGCGCGGCCGGGCCGAAACGCTGGCCGTGAGCCGCCTCTACGCCCATCGCTTCAAGGCCATGTAGCGCGCGCGGGCCACAATGGCGGTTTTGCGCGGAGGCGGCCATGGCACTGGACTATCTCGATTTTGATTACAGCGAAGACGATGAAGGCACGGGCACCTGGGATGCGCTGGCCAGCGTCACGGCACAGCGCCTGCCGGCGCTGGTGGCCGAAGTCGAGCAACTGCTGCGCTGGGCGCATCAGGCGTTCGCGGGCCGGCGCGGGCCCGTCGAGGAAGGCGGCGACTGGGACTACAACCTGCATGCGCAACTCGAGAACGGCCAGCCGCTGGCCATCGGTTTCGACGAGCGCAGCGGCCTGCAGCTGACCGCGCCGGCCGGCCAGCGCATCACGCTGGGACTCACGCTCAGCGCCAGCGCGGCCTTCAGCGACGCCTTGAGAGCCAGCTACGCGCTGGATTGAGACTGCTGGAAAAGCAACCAAAAAACGACAATTGACCCGCTAAAGGTAAACCCCTATTGCTACCAAAACAGTAGCACTGTAACCGCTGAAAATATAGTAAAACTCCTATATTTTTAGTGCTACTTAGCTGACAGATGCTCCTTAGAATCGGTCGTTGCAAAAAATTACGGCAAGCCTGCTACCCGCGGCCGGCCCGGCAACACAAACGGCCTTTCCATTGGAGACACCATGCAGGCTCTACTCAAGTTTTCGCGAGGCGTCGACTGGCTTAACACCCAGGTCGGCAAATACGTCATCTGGCTCATTCTGGCCTCCACCGTCATCAGCGGCGTGAACGCGGTGGTGCGCAAGGTGTTCAACACCAGCTCCAACGCCTTCCTCGAAGTGCAGTGGTACTTGTTTGCCGCATCCTTCCTGCTGGCGGCGGGCTACACGCTGCTGCAGGGCGAGCATGTGAAGGTCGACGTGGTCGCAAGCCGCCTGTCCAAGCGCAAGCAGATCTGGATCGACGTCTTCGGCTTTGTCTGCTTTCTCACGCCTGTGACGCTTGCCGTGCTGTGGTTCGGCATTCCATTTTTCTGGCAGGCCTTCCAGACTGGCGAGATGTCGAGCAACGCGGGCGGCCTGATCCGCTGGCCCGTCTATCTGATGCTGCCGCTGGGCTTTGCGCTGCTGCTGCTGCAGGGCTGGTCCGAGCTGATCAAGCGCATTGCTTTCCTGCAAGGCCTGATCGACGACCCGACCGCGAAGAGGACGGAAAAGTCGGCCGAGGAAGACCTCGCCGAAGCCATCCGCAATCTCGCAGGCCATGGCAAGAAGAAAGACGCCTGAGCGCGGGAGACATCCATGGAATTTTTGACCCATAACCTGGCCCCGATCATGTTCGCGGGCCTGATTCTTTTCCTGCTGCTGGGCTTTCCCGTGGCCTTCAGCCTGGGCGCCTGCGGACTCTTCTTCGCGTTCATCGGCATCGAGCTGGGCGTGCTGCCCGAAGCGCTGCTGCAGGCGCTGCCGCTGCGCATCTACGGCATCATGCAGAACGACACGCTGCTGGCGATACCGTTCTTCACGCTGATGGGGCTGATTCTCGAACGCAGCGGCATGGCCGAGGACCTGCTCGACACCGTGGGCCAGCTGTTCGGCCCGGTGCGCGGCGGCGTCGCGCTGGCGGTGATCTTCGTCGGCGCGCTGCTGGCAGCCACTACGGGTGTGGTGGCCGCCTCGGTGATCTCCATGGGCCTGATCTCGCTGCCTATCATGATGCGCTACGGCTACGACCGGCGCATTGCCTCGGGCGTGATCGCGGCGTCGGGCACGCTGGCGCAGATCATTCCGCCCTCGCTGGTGCTGATCATCCTGGCCGACCAGCTGGGCCGCAGCGTTGGCGACATGTACAAGGGCGCGTTCCTGCCCGGCCTGATGCTGACCGGCTTCTACGCGCTGTTCATCATCGCGCTGGCGATCTTCAAGCCGCACATGGTGCCGGCGCTGCCGCCCGAAGCACGCACGCTGCGTGAAGCTGATGGCAAATCGGGCATGCCGTCGCTGCTGGTGCTCACGGTGCTGTGCGTGGGCGCATCGATCTTCGTCGGCAAGCACATGGCCGAGCTGCATACCTGGTGGACCGGTGAAGCGGTGGAACGCGTGGCGCTCGATGAAACCATCGTGGTCGCGATGTGCTTCGGCGTGGCGCTGGCCTTCGTCGCCGCGTCGATCAACCGACTCACCCACCTGAACCTGCTGTCCAAGGTCGCCGAGCGTGTGACCTTCGTGCTGATCCCGCCGCTGCTGCTGATCTTCCTGGTGCTGGGCACCATCTTCCTGGGCGTCGCGACGCCCACCGAAGGCGGAGCGATGGGCGCGCTGGGCGCGATGATCATGGCGATGGCACGCCGGCGCCTCGACATGGCGCTGCTGCGCCAGGCGCTGATGTCCACCACCAAGCTGTCGTGCTTCGTGCTGTTCATCCTGATCGGCGCGACCATGTTCGGCCTGACCTTCCAGGGCGTCGACGGTCCGCTGTGGGTCGAGCATCTGCTCGCAGGTCTGCCCGGCGGCCAGCTCGGCTTCCTGATCGTCGTCAACGTGATGGTGTTCTTCCTGGCGTTCTTCCTGGACTTCTTCGAACTCTCGTTCATCATCGTGCCGCTGCTGGCGCCCGTGGCCGAGAAGCTGGGCATCGACCTGGTGTGGTTCGGCGTGCTGCTGGCGGTGAACATGCAGACCTCGTTCATGCACCCGCCGTTCGGCTTCGCGCTGTTCTTCCTGCGCAGCGTCGCGCCGGCGAAGGCCTATGTCGACAAGGTCACGAAGAAGATCATCGAGCCCGTGACCACCATGCAGATCTACGCCGGCGCGGTACCTTTCCTGGTCATCCAGCTGGTCATGGTGAGCCTGATCATCGCGTTCCCGGGCATCGTCTCCAGCGGCCTCGATGAAAAGGTCGATTACGACCTCGACAAGATCCGCCTGGAAATGGAAGCCAGCATGCCGCCGGCCATGGACTTCAACGATCCCACCTTTGGCGCACCGGGCGAGGCCGCCTCCCCCGATGCTGCACCTGAGGGCGCGGCGCCGGCTGGTGAAGACGATCCGCTCAAGGCCATGCAGGAATCGCTGCAGCGCGACGCGGCCAAACCCTGACCGGGCCCTGCCCTTTCTTCAGCCCCTGCCGGTTCGCCCGCAGGGGCTTTTAGTTTCCGGAGAGCCGCGAAATGGCGATCTGGGCGGCTTTCTGGATGTGCGCGCGCGAGGCCTGTTCGGCCGCGGCGCCATCGCGGCGCAGCAGCGCATCGACCAGCGCCGCCATTTCCCGCGCCGTATCGGCCTTGCGTCCGGCCGAGCTGATGGTCATGGCGCGCAGCCGGTTGATGCGCGCATTGAGCGATTGCACCATCTCCCAGGCCACATCGAGGCCGCTGCCGAGGAACATGCGCTCGTAGAACGCCGTGGTGCGCGCCATGACCAGCGTGAACTCGTTGCGCTCAAAGGCCTGCTGGATATGCTGGTTCAGCGCGGCGAGTTCCGCCAGCGTTTCATCCGAAGCCTTCTCGGCGCACACGCGTGCCGCCTCGCCTTCGAGCAGCGCACGCAGGTCGTAGATCTGCGCGGCGCGGCCGGCATCGATGCGTGCCACCATCGGCCCCTGGGCAATGGTCTCGACCAGGCCCTCGGACTCGAGCTGGCGCAGCACCTCGCGGATCACCGAGCGGCTCACGCCCAGCAGGTCGCAGAGCTTGCGCTCCACCAGGCGCTCGCCCGGCGCGAAGTAGCCGCTGAAGATGGCCTCGTGCATCTTCTCCAGCGTCAGTTCACGCAAAGTCTTGGCCGAGCGGTCTACCTTGAGCGAAGGCGTGGGAGAGTCAAGCACAGAAAGAGGTCCTAGTTCAGATCGCCGTGGCACAGGGATTTGATGCTCAAGTAGTCATCGATTCCGTAATGCGATCCTTCGCGCCCGTACCCCGACTGCTTGATGCCACCGAAAGGCGCCACTTCGGAGGAAATGAGCCCGGTGTTGATGCCAACCATGCCGCATTCTAGTGCCTGGGCCACGCGCGCCACGCGCGCAGGATCGGCCGAATAGAAATAGCCGGCGAGGCCGAAGTCGCTGTCGTTGGACTGCGCCAGCACCTCGCTTTCGCTCTCGAAACGGATCACCGGCGCGACCGGGCCAAAGGTTTCCTCGCGCGTGATCAGCATGTCCGCACGCACATCGGCAAGCACCGTGGGCGCGAAGAAATTGCCGCCCAGCGCATGTGCGCCGCCGCCCACCAGCACGCGCGCGCCCTGGTCCACCGCATCGCGCACGTGCAAGGCCGCTTTGGCCACGGCGCGCGCATCGATCAGCGGCCCGATATCGACGGCCTCAAGGCCGTTGCCCACCGTAAGCGCACGCACGCGCGCCACGAACTTTTCCAGGAAGCGGTCGTAAACGCCGGCCTGCACGTAGATGCGGTTGGCACAGACGCAGGTCTGCCCCGCGTTGCGGAACTTGGAATGCATCGCGCCGGTGACGGCCAGATCGAGATCGGCATCGTCGAACACGATGAACGGCGCATTGCCGCCCAGCTCCATGCTCAGGCGCTTGACGGTATCCGCGGATTGGCGGATCAGCAGCTTGCCGACATGGGTCGAGCCCGTGAAGCTGATCTTGCGCACCAGTGGATTGGCGCACAGCTGCGCGCCGATGGCCACCGGATCGCCGGTCACGACGTTGATCACGCCCGCAGGAACACCCGCCAGCTCGGCAAGCCGCGCCAGTGCCAGCGCCGACAGCGGCGTCTGCTCGGCGGGCTTCGCCACCACGGTGCAGCCCGCAGCCAGCGCCGGCGCAAGCTTGCGCGCGAGCATCGCACAGGGGAAATTCCAGGGCGTGATGGCCGCGACCACGCCCACCGGCCGTTTCACCACGACAAAGGTGCTGCCAGGGCGGCCGCTTTCGATCACGTCGCCGTGGATGCGCCGCGCCTCCTCGGCAAACCACTCGACATAGGCCGCGCCATAGCCGATCTCGGCGCGCGCTTCGGCCAAGGGCTTGCCCATTTCCTCGGTGAGGATCTGTGCCAGTTCCTCGGTGTGGGCGACGATCAGCTCGAACCAGCGGCGCAGCAGGCGCGCGCGCTGGCCGGCAGGCGTTGCGGCCCAGCCCGTGCCCGCGGCATGTGCGGCCTCGATGGCGGTGCGCGCCTGCGTGCCATCGCAGCGCGGCACCCGGGCGATCAGTTGCCCGGTGGCGGGGTTGTGGACTGGCAGCTGCTGCCCGGCGCCCATCCAGGCGCCATTGATGAAGCAGTGGGTCTGCTGAAGTTCCTGGCGGGTCAAGTGCGTCATGGGGTGAAGAATGAATGGCGGTCGGCCTGGGATGGCAGGCGAAAAAAAACCTGGCCCGCCAAGGCAGCGGGCCAGGCCAGGCACGGGGGCTCAGGCCGGCAGGGCAATGAATCGCAACAGGCGCGCATTGACCTCTTGCGCATTGGTCAGGTTCATCATGTGGCGCGCGCCGGGCACGGTCTGCGCCTGCCCCTGCGGCGCGAGTGCCGCCAGGGCCTCGGACATCGCCGGGCTGGAGTTCGGATCGCCTTCCCCGGTCATGAACAGCGCCGGCATGGCCAGCTGGGGCAGCCGGCTCGCATGCACCGCGTCGCAAGTCGCAAACAGGCGGTAGGCGCGCGCATAGCCCTGTGCATTCACATCCGCCAGGATGTCCATGGTCAGCGCCGCTATCTCGCGCAGCGGCGCCGGCACGGGCGCGCCGAACCAGCGCTCGATGGTCGAGTCCACGGTGGCCGCCACGCCCGCGCTTTGCAGCAGGCGCGCGCGCTCCTGCACGGCGGCGCGCTGCGCCGGCGAGCGCTGGAACACCGCATTCAGCGCCAGCAGCCGCGCGCAGCGTTCGGGATGGCGCAGCGCGAACTCGAGCGCCACGAGCGCGCCCATCGAATGGCCGACGACGTGGGCCTGGGCGATCTGCAGATGGTCGAGCAGTTGCAGCAGCTGCGCGGCAAAGTCCGCCAGCGCCACGCCCTCGTCGGGCAGCCGGCTTTCGCCGTGGCCCAGCATGTCGTAGGTCACGACGCGGTGGTGCTGCGCGAGCGCGGCGATCTGCGGCTGCCAGGCGCGCTGGTCCATGCCCACGCCATGGATGAGCACGATGGGTATCTGTGCGCCCTCTCCCGCGCCATGCACCTGGAAGGCCGTGCCCTCGAAGTGGCGGCTTTCCATGGGCTTAGACAGTTTCATTGGAGCCCAGCGCGGCCAGATCCTGGTAACGGTCGCCAATGCGGTGGTGCGGGCGCCCGCCGATCGAGGCGCCCAGGGCGACCACGATTTCATTCGGGCCGGGCGCATCGTTGATCGCGAACTGCAGCGTCAGGTAGTGCGAGCGCTTGCCCTCGTCGTCCTTGTGCATCATCGGAATCGCAATCGAGCAGTTCGGGCCGCCGCGCACATTGGTGAAGCTCAGATAGCTCTTGGCGCCCACGGCCTTGCGGTAGAAATTGCCGAAGTGCAGGGTGTGGATCAGCGCCGAGGCATGCTCGATCTCGCCGTCGATGCCCACCACCGCGGCCTTGCCATAGGCCTCGATCACGGCCGCATCGCCGGCCAGCGCCACGATGCGGTCGGTCAGTGCCTTGCCCAGCACCGGCGCGATGCGCAGGATCTCGGGCTTGAGGTTGTCCTCGAACGCCTGGCTGGCCCAGGGGTTGCGCAGCACGGCGGCGACACCGAACATCCTCAAAGGCGTGGCCGCGGCCTTGCCGCCCTCGATCAGGCTTTCCTCGGTATAGGCCACGATCTTGCGCACGCCAATCTCTTGCAGGTCCGTCATGGTTCTTCTCTCTTCGTTGCTTTGGATTACTGGGGCTTGATGTCCGCGGCCTTGACCACGGCACGGTATTTCTCGACTTCCTGGGCCATGAAGGCCTTGAGCTCGCCGGCCGAAGCGCCAGAGGCGGCCACGCCCTGCTCGGCAAGCTTCCTCACGATCTCTGGATTGGCCAGCACGGCGCGCGCCGCGGTTTCCAGCCGGGCCGTCACGTCATTCGGTGTCTTGGCGGGCGCAAACAGGCCGAACCACACGCCCAGGTCCACGGCTTCGAGGCCGGGAGTCTGGCCAATGGCGGCAAGATCGGGCGCGAGCGGCGACTTCTCGCGGCTCAGCACGCCATAGGCCTTGATCTTTCCGGCCTTGATGAAGGACTGCGCGGCGGTGAGCGTGGCAATGCCCAGCTCGATCTGTCCGCCCATCACATCGACCAGCGCCGGCGAGGCGCCGCGGTACGGCACGTGCGAGATCCGCGTCTGCGCCTTGAGGTTGAACAGCTCGCCCGCGACATGCATGGGCGTGCCATTGCCGGCGGAAGCGTAGTTCAGCAGGTGCTTGGGGTCCTTGGCATAGGCCGCGAGTTCGCTCGCGGTGTTGGGCGGCAGGGCCTTCTTGCCGACCAGCACCATCGGTCCGGTACCGACGAAGGCCACGGGCCTGAGGTCGCGCAGGCCGTCGAACTGCAGCGCGGGATTGATCAGCTTGTTGATCAGCACTTCCGAGCCCGAACCCAGCAGCAGGCTGTAGCCATCGGCCGTGGCCCGCACCGCGCGCGTCATGCCCAGCACGCCGCCCGCACCCGCATAGTTCTCGACGACGATGGGCTGGCCCAACCGGGCACTCAACTCCGGCGCAATGGTGCGCGCGATGATGTCCGAGCTGCCCCCGGGGGCAAACGGCACGATCAGGGTCAGGGGACGCTCGGGGTAGACCGCCCAGGCGCTGCCCACCGCGCCCACGAACGTTCCCAACGCCAGCCAGCGTGCTGCGCAGCGGCGGTTCATCCCGGCAAAAGGCCATGCATCCACTTGCTGTCTCCTTGAACTTTTTTTGTCAGATGGTATACCAACAGACAAATTAACGCGTCTTCATTTTGCTCGGGTTTTCCCTTGCAACCACTATAAAAAAAGCCAGGCGACGCCTGGCTTGGAGGTGGATGCGGCGAGCCTCAGAGCTTCTGGGACGCCATGTAGTTGTCGAAGCGCGACTCCGCGAAACGGAACCAGAGGATTTCATCGCGCTGGAAGTTGCGGTAATCGGCGTAGATCTTCTTCCATTCCGGGTTGCTGCCGTCCAGTTCGGCGTAGAGCGCCATGGTGGCCTTGAACGACGCATCCATCACGGACTGCGGAAACGGCAGCACCTTGGCCTTGGCGGCCACGAGTTGCTTGAGTGCGCCCGGGTTGCGCGCGTCGTAGCGGCCTTGTGTGACCACATGCGCTTCGTGGCTCGCGGCGCGCACGATGGCCCGCTGCTCGGGTGTCAACGCGGCCAGCGCCTTCTGGTTCACGTAGAACTCGAGGTTCAGGCTGCCTTCCCACCAGCCCGGGTAGTAGTAGAACGGCGCGACCTTGTTCAGGCCCAGCTTCAGGTCATCGTAGGGCCCGATCCATTCGGCCGCATCGATGGTGCCCTTCTCCAGCGACTGGTAGATCTCGCCCGCGGGAATGTTCTGCGGCACGCCGCCGAGGCGCTCGATCACGCGCCCGGCAAAGCCGCCGACGCGGAACTTGAGGCCGCTGATGTCGGCCGGCGACTTCACTTCCTTGCGGAACCAGCCACCCATCTGCGCGCCGGTATTGCCGCCGAGGAAGTTCACGATGTTGTACTTGGCGTAGAACTCGCGCATGAGCTTCTGGCCATTGCCGTCGACCATCCACGCCGTGAGCTGGCGCGAGTTCATGCCGAAGGGAATCGCGCCGCCAATGGCAAAGACCTCGTTCTTGCCGAAGAAGTAGTAGGGCGCGGTGTGCGCGGCTTCGACGGTGCCGTTCTGCACGCCGTCGACCACGCCGAACGCGGGCATCAGCTCGCCCGCAGCATGCACCGTGACTTCGAACTTGCCGCCCGACATTTCCTTGACGGCGCGCGCGAACACCTCGGCCGAGCCGTAGATGGTGTCAAGCGACTTGGGAAAGCTCGAGGCGATGCGCCAGCGCACGACGGGCTGGGCATGTACGGCGGGGGCAGCGGCGGCCGCCAGCACACCGGCAATGCCGGTATTCTTCAGAATGGAACGACGATCCAATTTATGTCTCCTTTGTAGTACCAAGCCTGTCCACCGGGTGGCAGCAGGGCGAAAAAAAACCGTTCAGGGCAGCGGTGGACAGCCCTGAGCGGTTTCGTGCCATGGGCTGGAGCGCGTCTGCGTTGCCAGCCATGTGTGCTGTTTACAGCTTGACCGAAGTCATGTAGCTGTTGTAGCGGAACTCGGAGAAGCGCTCCCACAGCAGCTGGTCGCGCTGGAAGGCGCGCATGTCCTGGTGGATCTTCTTGAATTCGGCCGACTTGGCTTCGTGTTCGGCGAAGACCTCCATCGAGGACTTGTAGCCCGCGTCCATGACGTCCTTGGGGAAGGCCTTGAGCTGGGTCTTGTCGGCCACGAGCTTCTTCAGCGCGATGGGGTTGAAGGCGTCGTACTTGGCGGTCATGTCGCGCGCCGCGACCTTGGTGGCCGCATCGACGATGGCCTTGTTCTCGGCCGACAGTGCGGCATAGGCCTTGGTGTTGACGAAGAAGCCGAGCTCGGCGCCGCCTTCCCACCAGCCGGGGTAGTAGTAGTAGGGCGCGACCTTGTTGAAGCCCAGCTTCTGGTCGTCGTAGGGGCCGACGAACTCGGTGGCGTCCAGCGTGCCCTTTTCCAGCGCCTGGTAGACATCGCCCGCGGGCATGTTCTGCGCGACCACGCCCAGCTTGTCCATGGCCTCGCCGAACAGGCCGCCGCCCAGGCGCATCTTCAGGCCCTTGAGGTCGGCCACCGACTTGATCTCCTTGCGGTACCAGCCGCCCATCTGCGTGCCGGTGTTGCCCGCGCTGTAGCTCTTGATGTTGTAGTTGGCAAAGAACGCGTCGAGCAGCTTGCGGCCGTTGCCGTGCTCCATCCACGCATCCATCTGGCGCGCGGTGAGGCCGAACGGCACGGCGCAGGCAAACGCAAAGATGGAGTTCTTGCCGGTGAAGTAATAGGGCGCGGTCTGCGCCATCTCGATGGTGCTGTTTTGCAGCGCATCGACCACGCCGAAGGCGGGCATCAGCTCGCCTGCGGCATGCAGCGAGACTTCGAACTTGCCGCCCGACAGCGCCTTGACGGTGCGGGCAAAGGTCTCGGCACTGCCGAAAATGGTGTCAAGCGATTTGGGGAAGCTCGAGGCCAGGCGCCAGCGCACGGCGGCCTGGGCATGCACTGCGGGGGCCGCACCTGCGGCCAGGACACCGGCAATACCTGCCTGCTTGATCAAAGAACGACGATCCATTTAAACACTCCGGTTGAACGCCTGGCCGCTCTGGTGGCGGCCTTGGTGGCTGGTTGTCAGAGATTGTAAAAACGCCCTTGCTGCGGACCTTCCTGGGTAAACCCGGTCTTTGCGCTATTCGCGACAGATTTTTCTCGCTGGCGCGCCCGCAGCGGCGAAAAAAGCCGCCTCGCGGCGGCTTCGGGCACGGGCTGGAGGCGTTCAGCCCGCGAGGAAACGCGCGCGTACCGATTGCTCGATGCCGGCGGCATCGAGGCCTTGCAGCGCCAGCAGGCGCGCCGGGTCGCCATGCTCGATGAACTGGTCGGGCAGGCCGAGCTGCAGCACCGGGCGCTGCACGCGCGCCGCCTGCAGCGCTTCGAGCACGGCACTGCCCGCGCCGCCCATGATCGCGCCCTCTTCCAGCGTCACCAGCGCGTCGTGGCGCGCCGCCACTTCCAGCAGCAGCTCGACATCGAGCGGCTTGGCCCAGCGCATGTTGACCACGGTGGCGTCCAATGCCTGCGCGGCTTCGAGCGCGGGATACAGCAAGGTGCCGAAGGCCAGGATCGCGATGCGCGGGCCCGCGCTGGCCACCTGGCCCGACTCGCGCCGGATCTCACCCTTGCCGAACGGCAGGCCTTCGAGGCTGGCCAGGGGCTCCACCCCCGCGCCGCTGCCGCGCGGGTAGCGCACGGCGACCGGGTGGTTCTGCGCAAAGGCGGTGCTCAGCAGCTGGCGGCATTCGCGCTCGTCGGCCGGGCAGGCGATCGACATGTTGGGGATGCAGCGCACGAACGGGATGTCATAGGCGCCCGCATGGGTCGCGCCATCGGCGCCCACGAGGCCCGCGCGGTCGAGCGCGAACACCACCGGCAGGTTCTGCAGCGCCACGTCGTGGATCAGCTGGTCGTAGCCGCGCTGCAGGAAGGTCGAGTAGATCGCGACCACGGGCTTGACGCCTTCGCAGGCCATGCCTGCCGCAAACGTGACCGCATGCTGCTCGGCAATGCCGACGTCATAGTAGCGCTGCGGAAAGCGCTGTTCGAACTCGACCATGCCAGAGCCCTCGCGCATGGCCGGCGTGATGCCCACCAGGCGCGGGTCGTGTTCGGCCATGTCGCAGAGCCAGCGGCCGAAGACCTGGGTGAAGGTGGTCTTGGGCGGGGTCGCGGGCTTGACGATGCCCACTTCAGGATCGAACTTGCCCGGGCCGTGGTAGGTCACGGGATCGGCTTCGGCCAGCTTGTAGCCCTGGCCCTTCTTGGTCACCACGTGCAGGAACTGCGGGCCTTCGAGGCCCTTGATGTTCTCCAGCGTCGGGATCAGCGAGTCGAGGTCATGGCCGTCGATCGGGCCGATGTAGTTGAAGCCGAAGTTCTCGAACAGCGTGGCCGGCACGACCATGCCCTTGGCCGACTGCTCCAGGCGCTTGGCGAGTTCGAGCAGCGGCGGCACCTGCTTGAGCACGCTCTTGCCCATGTCGCGCGCCTTGGCATAGAACTGCCCGCTCATCAGCTGCGCCAGGTAGCGGTTGAGCGCGCCCACCGGCGGGCTGATGCTCATGTCGTTGTCGTTGAGGATGACCAGCAGATTGGCGTCGGCCACGCCCGCATTGTTCAAGGCCTCGAAGGCCATGCCGGCGGTCATCGCGCCGTCGCCGATGATGGCCACCGCGCGGCGCTTCTCGCCCTTGCGCTTGGCGGCCAGCGCCATGCCCAGCGCCGCCGAGATGCTGGTCGAGGAATGCGCGGTGCCGAAGGTGTCGTATTCGCTTTCGCTGCGCAGCGGAAAGCCCGACAGGCCGCCGAGCTGGCGCAGGCTGGGCATGCGGTCGCGCCGTCCGGTGAGGATCTTGTGCGGATAGGTCTGGTGGCCCACGTCCCAGACCAGCCGGTCCTCGGGGGTGTTGAACACCGCGTGCAGCGCCACGGTGAGCTCCACCGTGCCCAGGTTGGAGCTCAGGTGGCCGCCCGTGCGCGACACGCTGTCGAGCACATAGCTGCGCAGTTCCGCGGCCAGCGTCTTGAGTTGCGGCCGCGTGAAGCGGCGCAGGTCTGCGGGGCTGTTCACGGTCTGCAGCAGGGGATAGGAATTCGTGGACATTTGCTATTTATCTAGTAGCAGCCAATGCTGGCGGCGCATATGTGATAGACCAATTTACTATAGTTCTCACAGGCGGGACACGAAACCTGCGACAAGACCCGCAAATGCAGGCCGCGGCGCAGGCTCAGTGCGAACGGCGGATCACCTGGTCGGCCAGGGCTGCGAGCGCGCGCGTATCGGCCAGGCCGCAGCGCGCGAGCGCCGCATGCGCCTCGCCCGCCAGCCGGTCGGCATAGGCGCGTGCACCGTCAAGCCCCATCAGCGCGACATAGGTCGGCTTGTCGTTGGCCGCGTCCTTGCCCGCGGTCTTGCCCAGCGTCGCGGAATCCGCCACCACGTCGAGAATGTCGTCCACCACCTGGAAGGCCAGGCCCAGCGCCGCGCCATAGGCCGCCAGCGCCGTGCGCGCGGTTTCATCCGCAGGACCGCAGGCGGCGCCCATCAGCACGCTGCCTTCGAGCAGGGCGCCGGTCTTGAGACGGTGCATCTGGCGCAACTGGTCCTCGGACAACTGCAGGCCGACGCTGGCCAGGTCGATGGCCTGGCCGCCGGCCATGCCGCGCGCGCCTGCGGCACGTGCCAGCAGGCTGCACAGCCGGGCCTGCATGGCCGCGGGAATCTGCGCCTGCTCGTCATCCGCAGGTGCAATCAGCTCGAAGGCCAGCGCCTGCAGCGCATCGCCGGCCAGCAGCGCGCCGGCCTCGCCGAACTGCACGTGCACCGTGGGTTTGCCGCGGCGCAGCACATCATTGTCCATGCAAGGCATGTCGTCGTGGACCAGCGAATAGGCGTGGATCAGTTCGACCGCGCAGGCCGCGCGCACAGCCGCCTCGCGCAGGCCGCCCACGGCCTCGCAGGCTGCGAGCACCAGCAGCGGCCGCAGGCGCTTGCCGCCATCGAGCACCGCGTAACGCATGGCTTCGCCGAGCTGCACCGGAGCACCCGCGCCGACCCAGCGCGACAGCGCCTGCTCGACCTCGGCCAGCGGCTGGCGCATCCAGCCGGACAGGTCCAGCCCCGCATCGGTCATGGTCGCGGCATTCATTCCTGGCTCCAGACCTGGAGTGCGCCATCGTCGAGCTGCTGGATCTGGTCCTGCACGGCATCGAGCTGGCCACGGCAGTAGGCCAGCAAGCTCGCGGCGCGCTGATAGCCGCTGAGCATCTGGTCCAGCGGCAGCTGGCCCGACTCGATGCGTGCGATCAGCTGCTCCAGTTCCTCCAGCGCAGCTTCGTAACTCGAGGGCTCGGACAAGGGGGGAGTGGCAGCGGAAGCCTTGGGCATGGGTGCGGGCGGAAGAAGATAAAGCGTTTGATTTTAGGCGCTGCGCGAAGCCCCGCACAAAGCCAGCGCCGCCGGGCTCGGCCTGCTTCCTGCACCACGGCCGCCAATACACGCACCCCCAGGGCGGAAATAACCCTTCCGCCTATAATCCCATTCCCGTCGAAACCGGCCTGGCGCATGGCCATCTGCCGCGGGTTTGCAGTGTTGCCGGCGTAGCGCGCCGGCACCGCAAGTCCCGCAGGATCCGCGTCCATGGCCGGTTTTATTTTTTCTTCGTGTGCGCACGCGCACCCTCCCTGTGGGGAGTCTTTAGGTCAGGTCCTCCATGTCTGATTTAAGTCTTCAACTGCAGCAGGCCGCAAGCCAACTACCAGTTTCAAGCTATTTCGACGAAGCGCTGTTCCAGCGCGAGTTGGATACCATTTTCAAGAACGGCCCGCGCTATGTCGGGCACCAGTTGAGCGTTCCCAACCCCGGCGACTACTACGCCCTGCCCCAGGAGGGCGAGGGCCGCGCGCTGGTGCGCAACGCGCAGGGCGGCATCGAGCTGATCTCCAACGTCTGCCGCCACCGCCAGGCCGTCATGCTCAAGGGCCGCGGCTCGCTGCAGGGCCAGGGCAAGGGCCATGCGGCCGGCAACATCGTCTGCCCGCTGCACCGCTGGACCTACAGCCCCGGCGGCGAACTGCTGGGCGCGCCGCATTTCAGCCACGATCCCTGCCTGAACCTGAACAACTACCGCCTGCGCGAGTGGAACGGCCTGCTGTTCGAGGACAACGGCCGCGACATCGCCGCCGACCTCGCCGGCATGGGCCCGCGCGCGCAGCTGAGCTTCGACGGCTACGTGCTCGACCATGTCGAGATGCACGAGTGCAACTACAACTGGAAAACCTTCATCGAGGTCTATCTCGAGGATTACCACGTCGGCCCGTTCCACCCGGGACTGGGCAACTTCGTGACCTGCGACGACCTGCAGTGGGAATTCCAGAAGGAATACTCGGTGCAGACCGTGGGCGTCGCGCCCTCGTTTGCCAAGCCCGGCTCCGACGTCTACAAGATCTGGCACGAGGTGCTGCTCAACTACCGCAACGGCCAGCTGCCCGAGCGCGGCGCGATCTGGCTCACCTACTACCCGCACATCATGGTCGAGTGGTATCCGCACGTGCTCACCGTGTCGACCCTGCACCCGGTGAGCCCGACCAAGACCATGAACATGGTGGAGTTCTACTACCCCGAGGAAATCGCCGCCTTCGAGCGCGAATTCGTCGATGCGCAGAAGGCCGCCTATATGGAGACCTGCATCGAGGACGACGAGATCGGCGAGCGCATGGACGCCGGCCGGCGCGCGCTGCTGGCGCGCGGCGACAATGAAGTCGGCCCCTACCAGAGTCCGATGGAAGACGGCATGCAGCACTTTCACGAGTGGTACCGCAATGCGCTGGGCCCCGGCCAGCCGCAACCCTGAGCCCGACTTTCCTTGACACCCCCGCTGCATCCGCTTGAACTGCCTCAAGCGCATGCAGTTTTTTTTTAGCGCCTGGTTTCCCGTATGCAAGTTCTATGGATGGTGCTCGCGGCCTTTTTCTTCGCCACGATGGGCGTGAGCATCAAGTTTGCGGCCGAATACTTCAACACCGCTGAGATCATCTTCTACCGGGGCCTGATCAGCATGGCGCTGCTCTGGGCGCTGGCGAGCCGCCAGGGCGTGTCGCTGCGCACCGCCTACCCGGGCATGCATGCCTGGCGCTCGCTGGTCGGCGTGACCTCGATGGCGGCCTGGTTCTACGCCATTGCCCACCTGCCGCTGGCCACCGCCATGACGCTCAACTACATGAGCAGCCTGTGGATCGCGGTGTTCATGGTGGCCGGCGCGCTGATGGCGTGGCGCCCCTCCCCGGCCACGCCGCGGCCGGCGCTGCACATGCCGGTGATCATCACCTTGCTGGTGGGCTTTGCCGGCGTGGTGCTGATGATGCGCCCGAGCATCGGCGCCGAGCAGGGCCTGGCCGGCATCGTCGGCCTGATGTCGGGAATGATCTCGGCCATGGCCTACATGCAGGTGGTCGCGCTGTCGCGGCTGGGCGAGCCCGAGCAGCGCGTGGTGTTCTACTTCTCCCTGGGCTCGGCGCTGGCCGGCGGCGTGGCGATGCTGTTCATCGGCATCTCGGACTTTCCCGGCTGGCCCGCGCTGTGGCTGATCCCGATCGGCATCTTTGCCGCCGGCGGCCAGCTGTGCATGACGCGCGCCTACGCCAATGCCACCACGCGCCGCGCGACCCTGGTCGTGGCCAACCTGCAGTATTCGGGCATTGCATTTGGCGGCGCCTACAGCGTGCTGGTGTTCGGCGACGTGATTCCGCCCATGGGCTGGATCGGCATGGCGCTGATCGTCGGCAGCGGCATTGCCGCCACCGTGCTCAGGGCTCGCAACTGATCGCGCGGCGTTCGCGCCGTCGGATAATGGACTGATCGAGCGCGGCCCCGGAGTACGGGGCTGCCATAGCTGCCATTGCCGAGGAAACGCCGATGCCCAAGACCACCTACACCACCCTGATTTCTCCCGAACAGCTGGCTGCGCTGCAAGCCAGCGGCCAGCCGCACATGGTGTTCGACTGCAGCTTCGACCTGGGCCAGCCCAAGCTGGGGCGCCAGCAATACGAACAGGCGCATATTCCAGGCGCGGTGTTTGCCGATCTCGACCAGGACCTGAGCGCCAAGCATGGCATGCCCGGCAGCGACGGCTCGGTCGCGGTCTTGCAGGCCGACCAGCCCGCGTCGGGCGGGCGCCATCCGCTGCCCAGCCGCGAGCGCTTCTCGGTCTGGCTGTCGGATATCGGCTTTTCCAACGACATGCAGGCCGTGGTCTATGACCGCAATGGCGCCAACTTCTGCGGCCGGCTCTGGTGGATGCTCAAGTGGGCAGGCCACGACGCCGTGGCCGTGCTCGATGGCGGCCTGCAGGCCTGGCAGGCTGCGGGCCAGCCGGTGAACCAGGGGGCCGAGCCCAGCCATTTCCAGACCAGCTTCGCGCTGCAGCCGCCGCTGCGCCGCCTGGTGAGCGCCGACACGGTGCTGAGCGGCCTGGGTTCGGCCACGCAGACGCTGATCGACGCGCGCGCCCCGGCACGCTACCGCGGCGAAGTCGAGCCGCTGGACCCGGTGGCCGGCCATATCCCGGGCGCGCTCAACCGCCCGTTCAGCGAGAACCTGGGCGCCGATGGCCGGTTCAAGCCGCGCGAACTGCTGCGCGCCGAATTCGAGCAGCTGCTGGGCGAGCGCGCGGCTGCCAGCGTCGTCCACCAGTGCGGCAGCGGCGTGAGCGCGCTGCCCAATCTGCTGGCCATGGAAGTCGCGGGATTGGGCGAGAGCGCGCTGTTCGCGGGCAGCTGGAGCGAATGGTGCGCCGACGCCACGCGGCCTGTGGCGCGGGGCTGACAACAAAAAACAACGCTGCGGATAAGCGCCGGCCGCGGCCGGCGCGGCACCAAGGGCAAACCCGCATCTCTATGCAGCAGCAACGCCAAGGTGTGCAATTCCAGATCTGCGACAGCGCTTGTAGGAATTTCCCTTACACACCCCCCGGCCGAACGAGACACCACGCACCTACGTCCCCCGACTTAATTTCTTTTTGACCCTGTTTGACAATCCATTTCAACAGATCGCGACACCAGACACCTGCGGTTTTTGTGCTCTGTTTCCCGTTCTGAGAGATTTGAAAAGGATTGACCATGACCAACGAACAACTGCTTGCCGAGATCCGCGAAGCCAACCTCACGTACCTCATGCTGGCCCAGACCATGATTCGCAAGGACAAGGCCGAGGCAGTGTTCCGTCTGGGCCTGAACGAAGAAGCCGCCGACATCCTGATCGCGCTGTCTTCGGCCCAGGTGCTCAAGCTCGCATCGCGCAACACGCTGCTGTGCAGCTTCCGCGTCGACGACGAACTGGTCTGGAGCCTGCTGACCAACCACTCGGCCAACAAGATCGGCAACGAAGCCACCAACACGCTGCACGCCAACATCCTGATGGCCAGCCGCGTCTCCGAAGTGCTGTAAGCAGCGCTTTTCGTTCCGCCCTTCTTCTGCCGCGAAAGTCCCGCCATGTCCGCCCCCACCAAAAGCGTCCTCAACGAATCCAAGCAGATCGAACGCGCTGCCATGCTCATTGAAATGGGCGCGCGCATGCAGGTCCTGGAATCCGAAACCACGCTGTCCTACGAGCGCCTGATCCGCCTGTACAAGGAAATCGCCGGCAAGTCGCCGTCCAAGGGCCAGTTGCCGTTCTCGACCGACTGGTTCCTGACCTGGCAGGAAAACATCCACAGTTCGCTGTTCCTGAACATCTACGAATACCTGTCCAAGGGCGTGAGCCTGGACTCCGCCGAACAGCTGACCAAGGCCTACCGCCTCTACACCGAGCAGATTGAAACCGCCGGCCTCGAAGCGCTGCTGTCGTTCACGCGCGCCTGGCGCCTGGTGAAGTTCGTCGACGCCAACATGCTGACGCGCACCGCCTGCTCGAACTGCAAGGGCCAGTTCGTGACCGAACCGTATGAGAACGCGCGCCACTACCAGTGCGGCCTGTGCAATCCGCCAGCCCGCGCGGGCAAGAGCAAGAATGCGGGTGCGCTGATGCTGCACTGAGCTTTCTGCTGCATTCGCTCACGCCCCGATGGCATGGCCTCGGGGCGTTTTTTGCTTTGGGGGTGGCGTTAGCTTAGCGGTGTTCGTGAACGAGGCGGCACTCTAGTCTTGCACACGCTATTTGACAGCAGGCCGTCCATGGTTCGACAGGCTCACCACGAACGGATTTTTAGGACGTGGCGCTTATTCACCCGTTCGTCCTGAGCTTGCCTCGCCGGCCGCGTCGAAGGATGAACGTCCTGCCCTAGAACGCAAGCCTCCCTCACTCCCCCTCCCCCTGCAAGCGCAGACACGCCTCCCGCAACGGCTCGAGCTGCTGGCACACCAGCAGCAGCGGGCTGAAGGGATCGGCCAGCGTGTCGATCTGCTGCTCCAGCTCCAAGCCCAGCGCGGCGGCACGGCCGTCGTCGGCGGGTACGGGCTGGCGCGTCTTCAGGGCCTGGGCCATTTGTTCGAGGCTGTCGGCGGCCTGCTGCGCGGCCTGCACGGCCAGGGGGTGGCTTTCGCCCTGGAACAGCTTGTCGCGGTGCGCGCCCAGCGCCGAGAGGTAGTTGAGCAGCGTGTGCGACAAAAGCAGCAGCTGCATGCCCACGCGCGCATGGCGGCGCACTGCGCGCGGCTCGAGCAGCAGCTGCGACAGCGCGGTCGACAGCGCGGCATCGGCGTTGTGCGCATTGCGCCGCGCCAGGCGGTAGTCGAGGTCGTCGTCCTTGCCGCTCGCGTACTGCGACATGATTTCCCGCAGGTAGGCCGCATGCGCGCCAATGGCCTGCGCGACCAGCAGGTGCAGGCGCCGGCCCTGCCAGTCGGGCAGCACCAGCAGCATCGCGGCGGCGGCAATCGCCGCGCCGATCACGGTATCGAGCAGCCGCGGCCAGATCAGCGCATAGGCGTCGCCCGTGGTCTGGTGAAAGCACAGCAGCACCAGCAGCGTGATAGCCGCCGTCGCCGTGACGTAGCGCCGGGTGCGCGTGATGAAGAACAGCACGCCCGCGGCCACGGTGATCAGCGCCTGCTCGGGCAGGCCGGGAAACAGCCGCAGCAGCGCCCAACCCGCAACCAGCCCGATCACCGTGCCCAGGATGCGCTGCGCGACGCGCTGCAGCGTCGCGCCATAGGTCGGCAGGCAGACGAACAGCGTGGTCAGCAGGATCCAGTAGCCATGCACCGGGTCGGTGAGCTGCATCGCGACAAAGCCCGCGCCCAGCGCCAGCGACAGCCGCAGCGCATGGCGCAGCAGCGGCGCGCTGGGATGCAGCTGCAGGCGGATGCGCGTCCAGGCTTCGGCCAGCGTGCGCGGGCGGCGGTTGAACAGGCTCGGATCGGCCAGCGCCGCACCCGCCGTCGGGTGGGCGGCCGCGGCCAGCTGCGCATCGAGCGTGCTCAGGTTGCGCACCAAAGCGCGCAGCGAGCGCAGCGCGCGCTGCCAGGCGGGCTGCTGCTGCGCCGCGAGGTAATCGATCGCGGCGCGCAGGTCCTCCATCGCGCGCGCGCCTTCGGCGTCGGGCATGAAGGGCTGGCGCAGCCGCAAGGCCTCGGCGAGCCGGGTGCAGGCTGCGCCCTGCAGGCCCAGCACGCGCTGGCAGCGGTAGAGCACGTCGCTGTGGAACAGCAGCTGCGCCCATTCGTTGTAGCGGTAGTGCGAGGAGCTGGCGCGCTCGTGGATGTCCTGCGCAATGAAGTACAGGTTCATGTGGCGCAGCATCTCGCCGTCGATCGCCGGCCCGGGCTTGGGCCCCAGGCGGTTGAACAGGCTTTCCTTGACGGTGTTGAGCTGCGCGACGACGCGGCCGTTGGTCTGCGCCAGCGCCATGCGCCGGCGCTCGAGGTCGACGGCGCGCACCGGCTCGAACAGGCTGGCCTTGAGCCGCAGATAGGCGCCCAGCTGCTCGAACAGCGCGGCCAGGTTCTCACGCACCGGCGCATGCGGAAACAGCGCGCACCAGCCGACCGACAGCAGCCCGTACCAGGCCGCTCCCGCGAGCAGCAGCACCGGCACGGACCAGGCGCCGGCGTGGGCCGCCCCCACGTGGGCCGCCCCTGGCGCCATGCTGATGGCCGTGTAGAGCGCGAGGATGACGCAGGCCGAGGCAATCGCGCGGTAGCGCTCGCCGGCCGCGCCCAGCAGCGTGAACACGAAGGTGAACAGCACCAGCGCCAGCGCGAAGCCCAGCGGCTGGCGCAGCAGCGCCTGCACGCCGAACGCCACCAGCGCGAAGCACACCAGCGTCGCGGCCAGCGCGCGCAGGCGGCCGCGCCAGCTGTCGTCGGTCTCGGCCAGCGCGCTCACGATGATGCCCAGGAACAGCGCGATCACCGAGGACAGGCGATCCTGCCACCAGCACAGCGCCATCACCGATCCCAGCGCAATGCTGATGCGCAGCCCGTAGGCCCAGGCCCCTTGTGCCCGCATGCGTTGCCAGGCTGTTGCAATACCGCTTTCCACCGTCATCCTTTCGATCCCCTACCTACCACCTGCTAGCAAGCTTCGCGCCGGCCGCGGCGCTCAGCCGGTGTTACGCAGACCCGCGGCAATGCCGTTGATGGAGATGTGGATGCCGGTCTGCACACGGTCGTCGCCCTGCCCCGCGCGCCAGCGCCGCACCAGTTCGACCTGCAGGTGGTGCAGCGGATCGATATACGGAAAGCGGTGGCGGATGGAGCGCGCCAGCGCGGCGTTGTGCGCCAGGCGTTCGGCGTCGCCGGTGATCTGCGCCAATGCCTGCGCGGTGCGCTGCCACTCGGCCTCGATGGCGTCGAAGATGCGCCGGCGCACGCGCGTGTCGCTGACCAGCTCGCTGTAGCGCGAGGCCAGCGCCAGGTCGCTCTTGGCCAGCACCATGTCCATGTTCGACAGCAGCGTGCGAAAGAACGGCCATTGCCGGTACATGCGCTGCAGCAGCGCCATCTGCGCCTTCTCGTCCTTGCCCGGCTGCTGCAGGAAGTCCTGCACCGCCGCGCCGAAGCCATACCAGCCCGGCAGCGTGAGCCGGCACTGGCCCCAGCTGAAGCCCCAGGGAATCGCGCGCAGGTCCTCGATCTTCTGCGAGGGCTTGCGCGAGGCCGGGCGCGAGCCGATGTTGAGTTCGGCGATCTCGCGGATCGGCGTGCTGCCGAAGAAATAGGAAGTGAAGCCCGGGGTCTCGTAGACCAGCGCGCGGTAGGCCGCCATGCTGGCTTCGGACAGGCGCGCCGCGGCGGCGAGAAACGCCGGCGTCGCGGACTTGGTCGGCTGCAGCAGCGTGGCTTCGAGCGTCGCCGCGACCAGTGTCTCGAGGTTGCGCCGGCCGATCTCGGGATTGGCGTACTTCGAGGCAATGACCTCGCCCTGCTCGGTCAGGCGGATCTGGCCGCGCACCGTGCCCGGCGGCTGGGCCAGGATCGCCTGGTAGCTCGGCCCGCCGCCGCGTCCCACGGTGCCGCCGCGGCCGTGGAACATGCGCAGCCGGATGCCGTGGCTGGCGGCCAGCTCGTCGAACAGCTCGACCAGCGCGATCTCGGCGCGGTACAGCTCCCAGTTGCTGGTGAAGATGCCGCCATCCTTGTTGCTGTCGCTGTAGCCGAGCATGATGTCCTGCTCGGCGCCCGAGCGCTGCACCAGCGCCGCGACGCCGGGCAGCTGGTAGTAGGCCCGCATGATGGGCGCGGCATTGCGCAGGTCCTCGATGGTCTCGAACAGCGGCACCACGATCAGCGCCGAGCGGCCGTCGCTGTCGAGCGTTCCGCGCATCAGGCCCACCTCCTTTTGCAGCAGCAGCGCTTCGAGCAGGTCGCTGACGGTTTCGGTGTGGCTGATGATGTAGTGGCGTATGGCCTCGGCGCCGTAGGTTTCGCGCATGCGCCGCGCGGTCTCGAAGATCGCCAGTTCGCCCTCGGTGTGCGCCGAATACTGCGCGCCGACCACGCGCAGCGGGCGCGCGTCTTCGAGCAGCCGCACCAGCAGCGCCTGCTTGGCGCGCTCGGACAGGCGCGCGTAGTCGGGTTCGAGCCGCGCCGTGGCGAGCAGCTCGGCAACCACCGATTCATGCTGGTCGGAGCTCTGGCGCAGGTCCACCGTCGCGAGGTGGAAACCAAACACCTGCACCGCGCGGATCAGCGGCCGCAGGCGCTGCGCCGCCAGCGGCCCGCCGTGGTGGCTGCGCAGCGAGCGGTCGATGGTCTGCAGGTCGGCAAGAAATTCCTCGGCCGTGGCGTAGCCGTTTTGTGGCGCCACCGCATGCCGCGCGGCCTCGCCGCCGGTCAGCGTCTTGAGGCTCGCGGCCAGGCGCGCGTACATGCCGGTCAGCGCGCGCCGGTAGGGTTCGTCGCGCCGGTGTTCGTTGGTGTCGGGCGAGCGCTCGGCCAGCGCCTGCATCTCGGGCGTGAGCCGCACCAGGTGCGCCGACAGCGACAACTCGCCGCCCAGGTAATGCACCTCGGTCAGGTAGTGGCGCAGCGCGACTTCGGCCTGGCGCCGCAGCGCGAGCTGCAGGCTGTCGGCGGTGACGTTCGGGTTGCCGTCGCGGTCGCCGCCGATCCACTGCCCCATGCGCAGGAAGCTGGCCACCGGCAGATCGCCCAGTTCCTGCTCGAGTTCGGCATAGAGCTTGGGAATCTCGCGCAGGAAGGTGGCCTCGTAATAGGTCAGCGCGTTCTCGATCTCGTCGGCCACGGTGAGCTTGGTGTGGCGCAGCAGCCGCGTCTGCCAGAGCTGGGCGACGCGTGCGCGCAGCTGGGCCTCGTTGTCCTCCAGCGCGCGCGGCGTGAGCGTGTCGCGCGCGCTGTTGTAGAGCTGGGCGCGCTCGCTGATGTCGTCGCGCGTGGCCAGCAGCTGGGCGATGTCGCGCTCGGCCGACAGAATGCTGTGGCGCTGCACTTCGGTCGGGTGCGCGGTGAGCACCGGCGCGACATAGCTCTCGGACAGCGTCTGGGCAATCGCGCCGGGCGCGATGCCGGCCCAGCGCAGGCGCGCGAGCGCCACGCCGATGCTGCCCTCCTGGGTGTTGCCGGCGCGCTCGTGCAGCGCGCGCCGGCGGATGTGGTGGCGGTCCTCGGCCAGGTTGGCGAGGTGGCTGAAATAGGTGAAGGCGCGGATCACGCTCACCGTCTGGTCGGCGCTCAGGCTCTTGAGCAGCTTCTTCAGCTGGCGGTCGGCATCGTGGTCGTCGTCGCGGCGAAAGGCCACCGACAGCTGGCGGATCTGCTCGACCAGTTC
Source organism: Comamonas antarctica (assembly GCF_013363755.1). Taxonomy (NCBI): domain Bacteria; kingdom Pseudomonadati; phylum Pseudomonadota; class Betaproteobacteria; order Burkholderiales; family Comamonadaceae; genus Comamonas; species Comamonas antarctica. The sequence goes on along the minus strand of NZ_CP054840.1, from coordinate 1,176,025 downwards.
ATAGGCCGCGACGCCGTCCTGTTCGCGGATCACGTCGCCCAGGATCCGGCCGAGCAGGCGGATGTCCTCGATCAGCGGCAGATCCTTGTCGGTCTTGCGGCCGTTCCTGGCGGCAAACGGTTCATCATTCTTGCGCGAAGCTTGGTTCATGCGGATATTTCCTGAGCCGGTACGAGTGCAGCGCACCATGCTAGCATTCCCCGTTGCCCCGAGGCCGCTTCCGTTGACGCCATGAATACCGCTACTTCCCCCGCTTCCCCCATCGTCATTGCCACGCGCGAAAGCCGCCTGGCCCTGTGGCAGGCCGAACATGTGCAGGCCCGGCTGCAGCGCCTGGGCCATGCGGTGGAACTGCTGGGCATGACCACCAAGGGCGACCAGATCCTCGACCGCTCGCTGTCCAAGGTCGGCGGCAAGGGCCTGTTCGTCAAGGAACTCGAAGTCGCGCTCGAGGAAGGCCGCGCCCACATTGCCGTGCATTCGCTCAAGGACGTGCCGATGGAGCTGCCCGAAGGCTTCGTGCTGGCCTGCGTGATGGAGCGCGAGGACCCGCGCGATGCGTTCGTCTCGCCGCACTACGCCACGCTGGCCGACCTGCCCCGGGGCGCGACCGTTGGCACCTCGAGCCTGCGCCGCCAGGTGCTGCTGCAGGCCCAGCGTCCCGACCTGAAGATCGCCCCGCTGCGCGGCAACCTCGACACGCGCCTGCGCAAGCTCGACGAAGGCCATTACGACGCCATCGTGCTGGCCGCCGCGGGCCTCAAGCGCCTGGGTCTGGACGAACGTATCCGCTGCGCGTTCGAGACCGAGGACATGCTGCCTGCAGCCGGCCAGGGCGCTTTGGGCATCGAAGTGCGCGCCGACCGCACCGACCTGATTGCCGCGCTCGCGCCGCTGGTGCATCAACCCACCTGGCTCGTGGTCGCCGCCGAACGCGCGGTGAGCCGCAGCATGGGCGGCAGCTGCTCGATGCCGCTGGCCGCGCATGGCGTGTGGCATGGCGACGAGCTGCATCTGCAGGCGGCCTGGGGCGACCTCGACGGGCAGCTCGCGCTGGTCCAGGTCGACGACCATGCCAAGGTCGCCACGCTGGCCGAGGCCGAGGCGCTGGGCGAGGCCGTGGCGGCGCAGCTGCGCGCGTCGGGCGCGCGCACGGCCACGGCGGGACACTCCTGAGCCGCGTGCGCAGCGCCCTGCCGCCCACCCCGGTCCTGGTCACCCGCCCTGCGCCCGATGCGCAGCACTGGGTGCAGCAGTTGCAAGCGCGCGGCATTGCCGCCAGCGCACTGCCGCTGATCGAGATCGCCGGCTTGCACGCCGGGCAGCTGGCCCAGGTGCAGCGCGACTGCGCCACGCCCGGCCGTTACCGCGCCGTGATGTTCGTCAGCGGCAATGCAGTGCAGTATTTCTTCGCGTCGGGCGCACGGCTTGCGCCCGGCACGCGCGCCTGGTCGCCCGGTCCGGGCACGGTGCGCGCGCTGCAGGCCGCAGGCGTGCCCGCGGCGCAGATCGACAGTCCGCCGGCCGATGCTGCGCAATTCGACTCCGAAGCGCTGTGGCCCGTGGTGCGCGCGCAACTCCAGCCCGGCGACCGCGTGCTGATCGTGCGCGGCAGCCAGGGCGATTCGGCGGGCGCCGCCGCCATCGCCGGCCAGGGCCGCGAATGGCTGGGCGAGCAGGTACGCCAGGCCGGCGCCGCGCTGGATTTCGTCGCCGTCTACCAGCGCCGCGCGCCGCGCTTGTCGGCGCCGGCGCAAGCCTTGGCGCAGGCCGCGGCGCACGATGGCACGCTATGGCTGTTCAGCAGTTCCGAAGCCATTTCCAATCTGCAGCGCGCACTGCCCGGCACCGACTGGCGCCAGGCGCGCGCACTGGTCACCCATCCGCGCATTGCCGCCGCCGCGCAACAGGCGGGCTTTGGCCATATCCAGGAATGCCGTCCTTCACTGAGTGACGTGGCGGCCTCGATAGAATCAGCACATGAGCACTGACGCCGTCCACGACCAGTCTGCCCCTTTGCCGCACGCGGCCCAGGGCCCTGCCGCATCCGCGCCGGCACCGACGCGCCCTGCCTCGTCCCTGGCCATGTACCTCGTGGGTACGGTGGCCGTGGTGGCGCTGGTGGGCAGCGGCATGCTGTGGCAGCGCATGAGCAGCATCCAGGAGCAGCTCGCGCGCCAGAGCGCCGACTCCGGCAGCCAGGCCATCGAGGCGCGCACCATGGCGCGCGACGCGCAGGACCTGGCCCGCGACAGCGCGGCGCGCATCTCGGTCATGGAAGCCCGCGTCGGCGAAGTGGCGTTGCAGCGCAGCCAGCTCGAGGAACTGGTGCAGAGCCTGTCGCGCACGCGCGACGACACGCTGATGGTCGACATCGACAGCGCCGTGCGCATGGCCCAGCAGCAGTCGCAGCTCACGGGCAGCCTCGAGCCGCTGGTGGCCACGCTGCGCAGCGCGGCCCAGCGCATCGAGCGCGCGGCCCAGCCGCGGCTCACGCCGGTGCAGCGCGCCATCGAACGCGACCTCGAAGCGCTGGCGCGCCTCGAAGTCACCGACACTGCCGGCCTGCTGGCACGGCTCGACGACCTGCTGCGCGGCGTTGACGACCTGACGCTGGCCAACGCCGTCGCCAAGCCCAACGCCGTGCGCGGCGCCACGCCCGCGGCCATGGCCGCGCCCGCACAGGATCCAGCGCTGTCGCCCGGCGACTGGGCCTGGTGGCAGGATTGGGGCACGCGCGGCTGGAACGTGGTGCGCGCGGAAATCTACGATCTGGTGCGCGTGAGCCGCATCGACCAGCCCGAAGCCGTGCTGCTGTCGCCCGACCAGGGCTTCTTCCTGCGCGAGAACCTCAAGCTGACGCTGCTCAATGCCCGCCTGGGTGTGCTCGCGCGCCAGTACGACGCCGCGCGCAACGACCTCGCGGCCGCCAACCAGGCCTTGACCCGGTATTTCGACCCCGCATCGCGCCGCACGCGCAACGCGCAGGCGCAGCTGCAGCAAATGCAGCTGAACCTGAAGAGCCATGAGCAACCCTCGCTGGATGAAACCCTCGCGGCGCTCGCAACAGCCGCCGCCGGACGCTGAGGAAACGACATGCGCGCTGCACTGTGGTTCATTGGATTGTTTGGCATCGCCGTGGCGGTGGCCCTGTTCGTCGGCAACAACCAGGGCACGGTCACGCTGTTCTGGCCGCCGTATCGCATCGACCTGTCGCTGAACATGGTGCTGCTGCTGCTGTTCGCGGCCTTCGTGCTGTGCCATGCGGCGCTGCGCGGTCTGTCGGTGCTGACCCAGCTGCCGCGCCAGGCGCGGCGCTGGCGCGAGCAGCAAAAGGAGCGCGCCATGCACCATGCGCTGCTCGACGCGCTGTCGCACCTGCAGGCCGGGCGCTTCCTGCGCGCGCGCAAGTCGGCGCTGGCCGCGCTGTCGCTGCAGGAATCGCTGCCCGACGTGCCCCACGGCCGGCATCTGCGCGCCACGGCGCACATGGTCGCGGCCGAAGGCTCGCATGCGCTGCAAGACACACCGCAGCGCGAGATCCATCTGGCGCAGGTGCTGGAATGCGCGCCGCTCGATGGCTCGGCCGTCGAGCAGGAAACGCGCGAAGGCGCGCAGATGCGCTCGGCGCGCTGGGCGCTTGACGACCGCGACGCGCTGCTGGCGCTCGAACGCCTGGCGGCGCTGCCCCAGGGCGCGGCCCGGCGCACGCTGGCGCTGCGCATCAAGCTCAAGGCGGCGCGCCTCGCGCGCCACACCGCACCCGCGCTTGAAACCGCGCGCATGCTGGCCAAGCACCGCGCGTTCTCGCCCGCGGCCTCGGCCAGCATCGTGCGCGGCTTGCTGCTGGAGCTGCTCCACGAAACACGCGACACCGCCCACCTGCAGCAGTTCTGGCTGGACCTCGATCCCGAGGAACGTGCCATGCCCGAGATCGCCATTCCCGCCGCGCGCCAGTTGGTGCGCCTGGGCGGCGACCGCTCGCAGGCACGCGCCTGGCTGCTGCCGGTATGGGAATATGCGACCGCGCGCCTCGACGGCTTGAACGACGGCCAGATGCAGACCCTGGTGCTGGCCCTGCAAGACTGCCTTGACGGCCTCGACAGCCAGTGGCTGGCGCGCATCGAGGCCGCCAGCCGCGCCAACCCGCGCGAGCCGCGGCTGCAGTACCTCGCCGGCATGGCCTGCGTGCAGCGCCAGCTGTGGGGCAAGGCGCACCAGCTGCTCAGCCAGAGCGCCCCGCAGCTGCCCGCAGGCCCGCTGCGCGTGCACGCCTGGCAGCAGCTCGCGCGCATGGCCGAACACCGCGGCGACAGCGAAGCCGCGGCAGCAGCGTGGAAGCAAGCCGCGCTGGCGCAATGAACGGCGCGCGGCGCCCGGAGTTTTCTGCAGAGCCGGTGCTGACTTCATCTTTTTTGAATTCAGCCATCAAACTCACTGAACTCTTTTCAACCGAACGCTTCCTATACTGGGAAAATGCATGCCACCCGGCATGTGACGGACACAACCAGCGCCCGCCTCTCCCATGTCTTCCAACACCGCCGTTTCCTCCGCGCCCACGCGCTATACCGCCACTGCCAAGCTGCTGCACTGGGTGCTGGCCATCGCGCTGATCGGCGCCATCGGCCTGGGCCTGTACATGGTCAGCCTGTCGTTCTCGCCGCTGCGGCTCAAGCTCTACAACTGGCACAAATGGCTGGGCGTTTCGATCCTGGTGCTGAGCGTGGTGCGCCTGGGCTGGCGCTTCGCGAACAAGCCGCCGGCGCTGCCGGCCGCGATGCAGGCGGCCATGCCCGCGTGGCAGCATCTGGCGCACCACGGCACGCACCTTGCGCTCTATGCCCTGTTCTTTGCCGTGCCGCTGCTGGGCTGGGCCTACAGCTCGGCTGCGGGCTTCCCCATCGTCTTCCTGGGCATGTTGCCGCTGCCCGATTTCGTCTCGCCCAGCCCGGAGCTCGCCGAGATGATCAAGCCGCTGCACCAGTGGAGCGCCTATGCGTTGGCAGCGCTGATCGTGCTGCACGTCGCCGCGGCGCTCAAGCACCAGTTCATCGACCGCGACGGGCTGCTGCTGCGCATGCTGCCCGGCCAGCGCTGATCCCTTTCCCGCCTCTCAGAACCTCTGCTTTTCGGAGTCTTTCATGACCATGCGTACCCTGGTTTCCTCCATCGTCCTGGCCGGCAGCGTGCTGGCACCCGCCGCGTTCGCACAGCAAAAGCTCGTGCCTGCACAAAGCTCGGTGGGCTTCACCATCAAGCAGATGGGGGTGCCGCTGCAGGGCCAGTTCAAGCAGTTCGATGCCAACGTCCAGTTCGACACCGCCAAGCCCGAAGCCAGCAAGATCCAGTTCACCGTCAACACCGGCAGCGCCACCATGGGCTCGAAGGAAACCGACGCCGAACTGCCCAAGCCCACCTGGTTCAATGTCCCGGCCTTCCCGCAGGCGCGCTTCGAGTCCACGGCCGTCAAGGCCCTGGGCGGCGGCAAGTACCAGGTCGACGGCAAGCTGAGCATCAAGGGCCAGTCGCAGAACGTGAGCGTTCCCGTGACGCTGACGCAAACCGGCGCCACCACGGTGGCCGCGGGCACGCTGCCAATCAAGCGTCTGGCATTCAAGATCGGCGAAGGCGACTGGACCGATACCTCGATGGTCGCCGATGATGTGCAAGTCAGCTTCAAGCTCGCCCTGACGGGCGTCGGCAAGCTCTGATTCCCTTCCCGGCCGGCGGCGCGCCGCAAGCCGGCCTTCCCTGTCACGCAACCCTTTTCCCCTTCAGGAGTTTTTCCATGCGCACTTCGCTGTTTGCACTTGCCGCCGCCGGCCTGTTTGCCACCGCTGTCCAGGCCGCGCCCGCGACCTATGCCATCGATCCGACGCACACCTTTGCGACCTTCGAGATCGACCACATGGGCACGACCACCAACCGCGCGCGTTTCGACAAGAAGCAGGGCACGGTCGAGTTCGACCGCGAGGCCAAGGCCGGCAAGGTCGAAGTGACGCTGGACATGACTTCCGTGAACTCGGGCACGCCCAACTTCGACAAGCACCTGCAAAGTGCCGACATCTTCAATGTCGCCAAGTTCCCGACCGCCAAGTTCGTCTCGGACAAGTTCGTGTTCGACGGCGACAAGCTCAAGGAAGTCACGGGCCAGCTGACGCTGCTCGACAAGACCCAGCCCGTGACCTTCAAGGCCAACAAGTTCAACTGCTACCCCAGCCCGATGCTGCAAAAGCGCGAAGTCTGCGGCGGCGACTTCGAAGCCACGATCGACCGTACCGCCTTCGGCGTGGACTACGGCGTGAACTTCGGCGCCTCCAAGCAAGTGCGCCTGGTGCTGCAGATCGAGGCCGTGAAACAGTAATCCAAGCCGCCTGCGGGCAGCCAGAGGGCCGGTGCTTCGCAAGAGGCACCGGCTTTTTTTGCGCCGGTAGCGCTGGCATGAAACTTCCTGCGCAATTACGTTTAGGTAAATTGATTTAATATGGAGGAAATTTTTCCAGGAGACATCCATGGCTGCCTTTCCTCCCCTTGACGCGCTGCCCCCTGCCGCACCGGTCCAGCAATTGCACCATTTCGCCTACAAGGCGCGCGATGCCGAGGAAACGCGCCACTTCTACGAAGACATCCTGGGCCTGCCGCTCTACCACATCATCCAGAGCGACTATGTGCCCAGCACGGGTGAATATTGCCCCTACACGCACTTCTTCTTCCGCCTGCAGGACGGCTCGTTTATTGCGTTCTTCGACCTGGGCGACGACGTCGCGGCAGCGCCTTCGCCGAACACGCCCGCCTGGGTCAACCACATTGCATTTCGCGTCAACACCGTCGAGGAACTGGAGAACACCAAGCTGCGACTGCAGGCGCATGGCATCGAGGTGCTGGGCGTGACCGACCACCACATCTTCAAGAGCATCTATTTCTTCGACCCGAACGGCATCCGCCTCGAACTGTCGGCCCAGCTGGCCGACGCAGTGCAGATGGAGAAGGACAGCACCACGGCCCACGCGCGCCTGGCCGAATGGACCGCACGCAAACAGCAGTGGCGCCGCGAGCGCGCCGACGGGAAAACCGGCGAAACCCTCAAGCCGCAAAGCAATGACCGGCCGGAATTCGCGCCTGGCAAGACCAAGGCCTGAGCGCAACGCCTGACGGCATCACCCGCGGATATTGCGCCCAGTGCCCCCACCCGCCAGCAGGGTCGGTAAAATCAGCGGCAATCCGTCATCTACAACCCCTGCGGACGGCATCCTCCTGTACTGGCGGATGCCGTTTGCATTGGCACCCCCCCCTCCATGAGCGACACCATTGCACAGCCGGGCCTCGACAGCCTCTCCAAATCCTTTGAACCCGCGGCCCTCGAAGCCCACTGGGGCCCCGAGTGGGAAAAGCGCGGCTATGGCGCGGGCGGCGTGCGCGGCACGGGCCGGCCCGATGCGTCGCAGCCCTCGTTCTCGATCCAGCTGCCGCCGCCCAACGTCACCGGCACGCTGCACATGGGCCATGCGTTCAATCAGACGATCATGGATTCCCTCACGCGCTACCACCGCATGAAGGGCTTCAACACCGCCTGGGTGCCGGGCACCGACCATGCGGGCATCGCCACGCAGATCGTCGTCGAGCGCCAGCTGCAGGAGCAGGGCATCAGCCGCCACGACATGGGCGCGACGCCCCCCGAAGCGCGCAAGAACTTCGTCAGCAAGGTCTGGGAGTGGAAGGAACAGTCGGGCAACACCATCACCACGCAGATGCGCCGAATGGGCGCGAGCGTCGACTGGGAGCGCGAGTACTTCACGATGGACCCGAAACTGTCCACCGTGGTCAACGAGACCTTCGTGCGCCTCTACGAGCAGGGCCTGATCTACCGCGGCAAGCGCCTCGTGAACTGGGATCCCAAGCTGCAATCCGCGGTCTCCGACCTCGAGGTCGAAAGCGAGGAAAAGGACGGCTCGCTGTGGCACATCGCCTATCCGCTGAGCGACGGCTCGGGCCAGCTGGTGGTGGCCACCACGCGCCCCGAGACCATGCTTGGCGACGTGGCTGTCATGGTCCACCCCGAGGATGAACGCTATGTGCACCTGATTGGCAAGACCGTGACGCTGCCGCTGGTCGGCCGCGAGATTCCGGTCATTGCCGACAGCTATGTCGACAAGGAATTCGGCACCGGCGTGGTCAAGGTCACGCCCGCGCACGACCCCAACGACTACCAGGTCGGCCAGCGCCATGGCCTGCCGATGATCGTCGTGCTGACGCTGCAGGCCACCGTGAGCGACGAGGCGCCCGAGAAGTACCGCGGCATGGACCGCTTCGTGGCGCGCAAGGCCATCGTGGCCGATCTCGACGCGCTGGGCCTGCTGGTCGAGACCAAGAAGCACAAGCTGATGGTGCCGATCTGCACGCGCACCGGCCAGGTCGTCGAGCCCATGCTCACCGACCAGTGGTTCGTGGCCATGACCAAGGTCGGCGAAGGCGACCCCACGGGCAAGTCGATCACGCAGAAGGCCATCGATGCCGTGGCCTCGGGCGAGGTCAAGTTCGTGCCCGAGAACTGGGTCAACACCTACAACCAGTGGATGAACAACATCCAGGACTGGTGCATCTCGCGCCAGCTCTGGTGGGGCCACCAGATCCCCGCCTGGTATGACGAAGACGGCAACGTCATCGTCGCGCGCGACGAAGCCGAAGCCCAGGCCAAGGCCCCGGGCAAGCAGCTGCGCCGCGACGAAGACGTGCTCGACACCTGGTACTCGTCGGCGCTGGTGCCGTTCAGCACCATGGGCTGGCCCCACCAGACCGACGCGCCCGACGACGACTTCAACCTCTACCTGCCCTCATCGGTGCTGGTCACGGGCTACGACATCATCTTCTTCTGGGTCGCCCGGATGATCATGATGACCACGCACTTCACGGGCCGCGTGCCGTTCCGGCACGTGTACATGCACGGCCTGGTGCGCGACGCGCAGGGCAAGAAGATGTCGAAGTCCGAAGGCAACGTGCTCGATCCGGTCGACCTGATTGACGGCATCGGCCTCGACGCGCTGCTCGACAAGCGCACCATCGGCCTGCGCAAGCCCGAGACCGCACCCCAGGTGCGCAAGAACACGCAAAAGGAATTCCCCGAAGGCATTCCCGCCTACGGCGCCGATGCGCTGCGTTTCACGTTCGCGGCGCTGGCCTCGCTGGGCCGCTCGATCAACTTCGACAGCAAGCGCTGCGAGGGCTACCGCAACTTCTGCAACAAGCTCTGGAATGCCAGCCGCTTCGTGCTGATGAACTGCGAAGGCCAGGACTGCGGCCTGCAAGCCCACACCAAGGAGCAGTGCCAAAGCGGCGGCGAATTCGAGGGCTACATGGAGTTCAGCCAGTGCGACCGCTGGATCACCTCGCAGCTGCAGAAGGTCGAGGCCGAGATCGAGAAGGGATTTGCCGACTTCCGCCTCGACAACGTCGCCAACGCGCTCTATGACTTCGTCTGGAACGAGTTCTGCGACTGGTACCTTGAAATCGCCAAGACGCAGATCCAGCACGGCAACGCCGCCCAGCAGCGCGCCACGCGCCGCACGCTGATCCGCACGCTCGAAGCCATCCTGCGCCTGGCCCACCCGATCATTCCGTTCGTCACCGAGGAGCTGTGGCAGAAGGTCGCGCCCGTCGCCGGCCTGCCGGGCGAATCGGTGAGCATTGCGCGCTACCCCGAAGCTCAGCCCGAGAAGATCGACGAAGCCGCGATTGCCCATGTGGCGCGCATCAAGTCGATGGTCGACGCCTGCCGCACGCTGCGCGGCGAGATGAACGTCTCGCCGGCCCAGCGCGTGCCGCTGTTTGCCGTCGCCGGCAATGCCGAGGAAAGCGCTTTCCTGCGCACCGTGGCGCCGGTGCTGCAGTCGCTGGCCAAGCTCAGCGAAGTCAAGGTGTTCGATGACGAGGCCGCGTGGGCCGCGGCGGCGCAGGCCGCGCCCGTGGCCGTGGTCGGCGACATCCGCCTGTGCCTGTTCATCGAGATCGACGTGGCGGCCGAAAAGATCCGCCTGGCCAAGGAAGCCGCGCGCATCGAAGGCGAGATCACCAAGGCCAACAACAAGCTCGGCAACGAGGCCTTCGTCGCCAAGGCGCCGCCGGCCGTGATCGACCAGGAAAAGAAGCGTGTGGCCGAGTTCGGCGCCACGCTGGCCCGCCTGCGCGACCAACTGGCCCGCCTGGGCTGATGCCAGCGCCGCCGTGGACCTGTCCGCGGCGGCCGGCGCGCTGCCCCATCCGTCCCCGCAAAGGAAGAAACATGCCCCTCAACACCGTCGTGCGCAAAGCCGTATTTCCCGTGGCCGGCCTGGGCACGCGCTTCCTGCCGGCCACCAAGGCCTCGCCCAAGGAAATGCTGCCCGTGGTCGACAAGCCGCTGATCCAGTACGCCGTCGAGGAAGCCTACGCTGCCGGCATCCGCAGCATGATCTTCGTCACCGGCCGCAGCAAGCGCGCGATCGAGGACCATTTCGATACGGCCTACGAACTCGAGAACGAGCTCGAAGCCGCGGGCAAGCAGGAACTGCTGGACCTGGTGCGCTCGGCGCAGCCCGACGACATGAACTGCGCCTTCGTGCGCCAGCACCGCTCGCTGGGCCTGGGCCATGCGGTGCTGTGCGCCGAGCCGCTGGTCGGCAACGAGCCGTTTGCGGTGCTGCTGGCCGACGACCTGATGGTCGGCCCGCAGGGCGGCCAGCCGGTGCTCGCGCAGATGACCGAGGCCTTCCAGAAGCAGGGCCGCTCGCTGCTGGCGGTGCAGGAAGTGCCGCTGGACCAGGTCAGGCGCTACGGCATCGTGGCCGGCGAAGCCGCTGGCGGCGCATTGATGCGCGTCGACCATATCGTCGAAAAGCCCGCGCCCGAAAAAGCGCCCTCGCGCATGGGCGTGGCCGGCCGCTATGTACTCACGCCGCGCATCTTCAACGAGATCCGCAACCAGCCCCAGGGCGTGGGCGGCGAGATCCAGCTCACCGACGCCATCGAACGCCTGATGGCGCACGAAGCCGTGTATGCGTTCCAGTACCAGGGCAAGCGCTACGACTGCGGCAGCAAGGAAGGTTTCCTGCAGGCCACCGTGGAGCTGGCGCTGCAGCACCCACAGGTCGGCGAGGATTTCCGCGCCTATCTGAAGACGCTCGCGCTCTGAGCGCTGGCACAGGCAGGCTTGGCGCGAAGCGGTGACCGTCAGCCCTGAGAGCGCATCGACCGTTCGTCTTGAGCGCTAAACCGTTCGCCCCGAGCGCATCAACCGTTCGTCTTGAGCGCTAAACCGTTCGTCCTGAGCTTGTCGAAGGATGAACGTCCTGCCCTCAAGCCCCTCAGCGCCGACGCAGGATATGAATGAACTCGCTGCCCTGCGTCTGCTGCTCGACCAGCTCATTGCCGGTCTGGCGCGCAAAGGCCTGGAAGTCGCGCAGCGAGCCGGTGTCCGTGGCCACCACCTTGAGCAGTTCGCCGCTGGCCATCGCCGCCAGCGCCTTCTTGGCCTTGAGGATGGGCAGCGGACAGTTCAGGCCGCGGGTGTCGATTTCTTTGTGGATGTCCATAACGCAGCATTTTAGGCGGGCTGCTGATTCTCTTCCCGGCGCCAGAAATCAATGAACTCGGGCTCATGGCCGCGGCTGCGCAGCCAGGTCGCGAGCGCCTGCCCCGTGCCCGCGGGCCAGCACTGCACCTTCTCGGGCGCCACCAGCCGGTACTCGAGCAGTTCGGGCGACAGCTTCACCTGCCCCGTGGCCTCGACATGGTAGGCAATGATCACCTGGTTCATGCGCAGGAATTCATAGGCGCCGATCAGCTGGTGCGACTGCACGACCAGCCCCGTTTCCTCGAGCACCTCGCGCGCGATGCCGTCCTCGGGCGACTCGCCGGCCTCCATGAAGCCGGTGATCAGGCCGAACACCTTCTCGGGCCAGGCCGCGTTGCGCGCCAGCAGCACCCGCCCCTCATGCTCGACGATGGCCGCCAGCACCGGCGTGGGATTGTTCCAGTGCGTCCAGCCGCAGCTGGCGCAGCGCAGGCGCTGCACCTCGCCGCTGTCTTCGGCCACCGTCAACCATTGCAGCGCACCGGCACAGTGGCTGCAAAACCGGACTTCATACTGCATGCGCAGCTCCTTGGAGACAAAGGCTGCAGGCGCAGCCGAGACGCCGTGCGCGCGCCGGTCAGGCCGGGAACACGCCGGTGGACAGATAGCGGTCGCCGCGATCGCAGACCACGAACACGATGGTCGCATTTGTCTCGCGCTTGGCAATCTCCTGCGCGACCCAGCAGGCGCCGGCCGCCGAGATGCCCGCGAAGATGCCCTCTTCGCGCGCCAGGCGGCGGCACAGGTCTTCGGCATCGTCCTGGCTCACCGACACCGTCTCGTCGACCAGCGAGGCGTCGTAGATCTTGGGCATGTATTCCTCGGGCCACTTGCGGATGCCGGGAATGCGCGAGCCTTCATGCGGCTGCGCGCCGATGATGCGGATCGCGGGATTCTTTTCCTTGAGGTACTTCGCCACGCCGGTGATCGTGCCGGTCGTGCCCATCGCGCTCACGAAGTGCGTGATCTCGCCACCGGTCTGCTCCCAGAGCTCGGGACCCGTGGTTTCATAATGCGAACGCGGATTGTCGGGGTTGGCGAACTGGTCGAGGATGCGGCCCTTGCCCTGGACCACCATCTGGTCGGCCAGGTCGCGCGCGTATTCCATGCCGCCGCTCTTGGGCGTCAGGACCAGCTCGGCGCCATAGGCCTTCATGGTCTGCGCGCGCTCGACGGACAGGTCCTCGGGCATGACCAGCACCATGCGGTAGCCCTTGATGGCCGCGGCCATCGCCAGCGCAATGCCGGTATTGCCCGACGTGGCCTCGATCAGCGTATCGCCCGGCTTGATCTCGCCGCGCTCCTCGGCGCGCCGGATCATCGACACCGCCGGACGGTCCTTGACCGAACCCGCCGGATTATTGCCCTCCAGCTTGCCCAGCACCACGTTGCCGCGTGCCTTGTTGTCCTCGGCGCCGATGCGTTGCAGCGCAACCAGCGGCGTCTGGCCGATTGCGTCCTCGATGGTCAAATACGTTTTCATAAGCCTCAAATGTGCCATAATTCCCGTCTGCGCAAATGCTAGCCCGGGTGGTGAAATTGGTAGACGCAGGGGACTCAAAATCCCCCGCCGCAAGGCGTGCCGGTTCGATTCCGGCCCCGGGCACCACTTCAAAAAGCCGTTAAGTTTCAATGACTTAACGGCTTTTTTCATTTCCGATCAGGAAGCGCCGCGCCGGCGAATTTGGCGCAAAAAATAAAAACGTAGGCGCAAAAAACCATAGCAGTCTCCGCACCCTGATCAGCAGCACCGCCAAGCGCCATCGTTCAAAGAAAATGTTTTGTTGCAACTGTAAGTACAAGTCCGTACATATATACTGTACGCAAATACAGTAACCAGCTATCCAAGGTGGCGCGATGCGTTTGATCCAGGCAGTTCGAGACGAGGTGGAAACAGCGAGTGGCAGCGTTGATGCGCTGTGCGACATCCTCGCGGCGGCGAGCGACGAGACCATCCGCGCGTCGTCGGTGCGAGCGCTGCTCCAGCCAGTCGCGCGTCAGCTGAACATGGCCGCCAGCCGCATTGCTGATCATGTGGAAGCGCCAACACCTGCAAGCAGCAATTTCCCGTAATTTCCCATAACGTGAAAAATGAGACCATCGGATCTCCAAGCCAGGGCTGGCGCGGAATCGGCAATGCCGACCAGCACGTAATTTGCGCGCCACGAAGCGCGGAGGCGCGGCGGGGGCGATGTGGCGCGCCGCGGGGTAAAGGGTCACGGCTTAGGGGGGGGAGGCCAAAAGCCCCATCCGCCCCGGAAATCGGGCCGTGTGGGCCACGCGCGCGGACGCTGCAGGGGTGGGGTGGTCGGGGCGTGAAAAAGGGCGCCTGGGCGCCCTGGTGAGGTTGAAAGGTGGCCGCAGTGGCCTAGCGTGTCAGCTCGCGCCCTGTCCGCCGGGCTGGTACGGCTCGAACCGGACTACTTCATCACCGGCCCAGTCGTTGAGGGTCTCGAAAAGCGTCTGCAGTGGCGCGATCTCGTTTTCCATGAACACGCCCAGGGCCTCCTTCGCATTGCCGAATCCGCCGGTGTTGTTCGGGATGATGCCCAGCAGCCCGGGCGGGACCCGGTGGGCCGCCAGCACATCGGCCATGCTGGCATTCTTGATTGCGCTGAAGTCGTCTTTGGCCGCGACCTCGCTGACGGGGATCAGCTTCAGGCCGTCCGGCTTGCCGTTGGGCGCATGCACGAACAGATTGCGGAAGTTGCCCGGGCCTTTGGCGCGGCGCAGCTGCTCGCGCAGCGTTTCCACATCCGCATTGCCGACGGAACCGTCCGACAGGTACATGATGAAGCCGGCATGGCTGCCGTTCTCGTAGTAGCGGCGGCGGAACATCGTGGCCGATTCGTTGAGCAGCGCGGACTGCAGCGCGCTTAGATACTCCGGCAGGCCGTAAAGCTCCTGGTTGATATCCGGCTCGCGCAGGTGGAACACCTGGTGCGCGGGAAACTCATGCTCTTCGTTCCAGCTTGGCACGTAGAAGTAGCGGTTGTCCTTTCCCCTGCGTGTGTACCGACTGAGCGCGTGCTCGAAACGCATGGTGCGGCCGGTGACGGCGCGCCGCCCTTCCAGATAGCCATTGCCGAACACCAGAAAATCGAGCGCAAATGCCTTGAAGGTCTCGCGCGACAGGAGCGGGTGCGGAATGAATGCCGCGGTCAAGATGTTGCGCTTGAGGTAGATAGCCGAGCCGTGGTGCGGCGACGCGCGGAAAGCGCTGGCCAGCCCTTCCAGCGGGAAAGGCGGCTCATACCAGCGACCATTGAACATGGCCTCGACGTAATCGAGCAGCCGCAGGCGGCTGATGGGTTCGGGCTCGCCAAAGGTGAACACCTCCAGGCCTGCGGGCTGGGTGGCGCCGGCAGATGCGGTGTGATGGGTTGCTTGAGGCGCGTGCGTCGTCATTCGTAGATCTCCACAGAAGAATTGCCGCCGAGGACATCCCCGGCAAGGTTTTCGTTGTCCAGTGCGTGCATCACCGCCCAGGCCAGGTCGGCGTGGCCGATGGCGTCCGAACGGCCGGATTGATAGGTCACGTGGCGCTGGCTCGGCGTCAGCACCTTCTTGATGGCCATGAAGGCTGCGGCCACATCGGTACAGTCCGCATCCATTTCCAGTCGGCCCTTGGTGATGACCTGCTGCGCCTTGAGCACCAGGCGCGACTTGAGCGCCAGGTCATAGTGGTAGGCGCGGGCCTGGGGATAGAACTTGATGACGTTCTGATAGACCCCCTGGCCCAGCCCGGTGGTGTCGATGCCCATGAACGCCACGTTGTATTGCTGGGTAATGCTGCGGATGTACTCGGACTGAGCCTCGAAATCCGCGCCGCGGAACTGCTGGCGGTGCAGGAGCCGGAACTTGCCGCCTGCCACCTTAGGCGGCGCGATGACCACCAAGGCGGCGGTGTCGCCCGTGTGGGATGGGTCATACCCGACCCAGACCGGCTGCAAGGCGAAGGGACGCTGCGCCAATGGCTTGAAGTCGCTGGCCCATGCTTCCCATGAATCGACCATGCACGACTGCATCAGCTTCAGGCTGAAAATCGAATTGCTGTCATCGATGAAATCGCACATGAACAGGTTGGCGAATTCGTCGTCGGGATATTCGGCCTGCAGCTCGGCCAGGTCGAACAGGTTGCAGCCCTGGCGCAGCGCGTCCTCGATGGTGACGATATGGCGGAAGCGGCCATCCAGACAGCGCATGCCGGCGGCCAGCGCCTTGTGGCTGAGATCCAGCTGCACATGCTTGGACCTATCCCGGCCGCGGTTGCGGTCCTCGCCCGTCCAGAAGGGATAGGCCTCGTGGCTCTTGGCTGAAGGCGTCGAAAAATAGGTCTTGCGCCAGTGCTTGTGCGTGGCCATGGCGCTGGCCACCTTGTTGAGTTCCTTGAAATTCCCGGTCCAGAAGAACTCGTCAAAGTAGAAGTCGCCGCTTCGGCCCTGGGCGGTCTTCGCGTTGGTGCCCAGGAAATGCAATTCGGCGTTGTTCCAAAGCACCATCGGGTCGCCGCTGAGGTCGACATCCACCTCGCGCGCAAACGCGATCATGTAGTTCTTGAACTGGTGCGCCTGGGCCTTGGATGCCGACAGGAAAATCTGGTTGCGGCCCTCGGTCACCGCGCGAATCAGCGCTTCGCGGGCGAAGTAGAAAGTTGCCCCGATCTGCCGCGACTTGAGCAGGATGCGCGTGCGCTCCTTCTGTGCCTCGAACCAGCGGTTCTGATAGCCGAAGTTCCCTTCGTGGAACAGCTCGACCAGGCGCTCGATCTGCTCGGCCGTGAACTCGTTGCGCTTGGGCTTGCGCTTCGGCGTGGCATTGCGCCGGGCAATGGCGGGATTGAGGTCGCCTTCCTTGCCGGTTTCCTGATAGCGCTCGATGCGCGCGGTGCGCTCCAGCTGGCGGCCCAGCAGGTCGATTTCCTTGAAATCGCCGCCGGACTTCTCCTCTTTCATGATGAGCTGGACCATGCGCAACTCAAGCGCGCCATTCACGCGCTCCAGCGGCGTGAACTTGTCCCACTCCTCCGCATCCCGCCAGCCGTAGACCGTAGTGGCTGGAACACCTAACTTCTCGGCGATCAGCTTGGGCCGCCAGCCCTGCCAATACAGATGGCGTGCCACGGTGCGCGGCTGCGATTGCGTGACCAATGCGGCGGCGTGGTGCGCGGTGCTCTGCGCCTGCGCCTGAGCGACAACCAGCGCGCCGAAGTCGGCGGCCGGCATTTCGGCCGCGGCAACCGCAGCAGGGTCACCAGCGGCAACAGGGGCGCGCGCGCGCCCCGAAGTCTTCTTTTGTGCCATGCCGGCAAGTCTTCCGGCTGCACCCGCGATCAACCAGCACTCGCATCCGTCCCCAGCCGCGCCACACATGCCATTGCTTGAGGCTGCAGGGCCGGCTGGACACCATGGGACTTCACCGCCACCACCCGGCAAATCCACCTGCGAGGTCCACACCACCATGGCCAAAAAATCCAAGTTCTTCCGCGTCGCTGTCGAGGGCGCTACCTCCGATGGCCGCACCATCGACCGCGACTGGCTGCTGCAAATCGCCAAGCACTACGACCCGAAGCTCTACGGCGCGCGCGTCAACATGGAGCACATCCGCGGCTATGGCGCAAGCGGCGAATTCCGGGCCTATGGCGATGTGCTGGCCGTGAAAACCGAAGAGGTCGAGATCGGCGGCAAGAAGAAGCTCGCGCTTCTGGCCCAGATCGACGCCACCGACGAACTGGTCGAGTTGAACAAGCGCAAGCAGAAGCTCTACACCTCCATCGAGGTCCGCCCGAGCTTTGCCGACCTCGGCGAGGCCTACCTCGTTGGCCTGGCCGTCACCGACAACCCGGCCAGTCTGGGAACCGAAATGCTGGAATTTGCAGCGAAGCACCCAGAAGCAAATCCTTTCAAGGCCCGAAAGGAGCAGCCCGAGGATGTGTTCGCTGTGGCCGAAGTCTTCACGCTGGAAATGGAGGAAGAAGCCGAAGCCGGCATGGCGGCCAAGTTCAAGGCCCGCATCGAAAGCGCGCTCGCGAAGTTCAAGGGCAAGACGGAAAGCGACGACGCCCGCTTCGACGCAATGGCCGACGGCATGCAGGAAATGGGCGACAGCTTCGCCGAACACGCCTCCGCGGTGAACAAGCACCAGGCCAAGACCGACAACTCCATCAAGTCGTTGCGCGCCGACCTCGACAAGCTGCAGAAGCAATACACCCAGCTCGACAACACCGAGCAGCCCGGCCGCCGTCCCGTGGCCAGCGGCGGCGGCGGCCAGCAGCAAGCCGACTTCTGACCGTACCGCCCCGTCCCACTCCCCGCCCATCACCGTCCCACCATCCGACAAGGAAACCCCTATGCGCAACGACAGCCGCCGCGTCTTCAACACCTACATGGCCCGCGTGGCCGAACTCAACGGCATCGACCTGGCCGATACGGACAAGTCCTTTGCCGTCATCCCCAGCGTCCAGCAGAAGCTGGAAACGGCGATGCAGGAGTCCAGCGAGTTCCTGAGCAAGATCAACGTCATCCCCGTGACCGAGCAGCAGGGCGAAAAGCTGGGCCTGTCGCTGTCGGGCCCCAGCGCTGGCCGCACCAACACCGCGGACAAGGAACGCAAGACGCGCGACCTGACTGCGCTGGGCGCACGCGGCTACCACTGCACGAAAACCAATTTCGACACGCATCTGAACTACGCCAAGATCGACGCCTGGGCCAAATTCAAGGACTTCCAGATCCGCGTGGCCAAGATGCTGGCCCAGCGTCAAGCGCTGGACCGCATCTGCATCGGCTTCAACGGTATCTCGATTGCGGCGGACACCGACATCGATGCAAATCCGCTGCTGCAGGACGTCAACAAGGGCTGGCTGCAGCACCTGCGTGAAGAAGCGCCCGAACGCGTCCTCGGCGAAGGCAAAGCAGGTGGCAAGCTGCTCATCGGCAAGACAGGCGATTACCGGAATCTGGATGCTGCGGTTTTTGATGCCCGCGAACTGCTGGACCCCTGGCACCGCAACAACCCGAATCTTGTGGTGATGTTGGGCAGCCAGCTGCTGCACGACAAGTATTTCCCGTTGGTCAACACCGACCAGGCACCCAGCGAAACCATGGCGGCCGACATCGTGATCAGCCAGAAGCGCGTGGGTGGGTTGGCAGCAGCCTCGGCGCCGTTCTTCCCCGAGAACGCCATGCTGATTACCACCTTCGACAACCTGTCGGTGTACTGGCAGGAAGGCGCCCGCCGCCGCCACATCAAGGAAAACCCGGCGCGGGATCGCGTCGAGGATTTCCAGTCCAGCAATGACGCCTACGTGATCGAGGACGTTGGCCAGGCGGTGCTTGTGGAGAACATCGAGATCGTCGAAGCCTAAGCCGCACGGGCCGCCCTTCGACGGGCGGCCCGCCTCCGCAACCCACACCAGACACCACCATGGCACTCACCCCCGCCCAGCGTCACCGCGCCCGCGTCATGGCCGAGAAGGCCCAGGCGGCCAGTCCCTTCGGCATCGAGCTGCAGGGCAGCGATTACCAGCTGATGCTGGCCAAGCTCGCCACCGACAAGCGCACGCTCAAAGCCCTGCAATCCGTCCAGCTCAAACGCCAGACCAAGGCGCAGCTGCTGCCTGAATACCTGCCGTGGATCGAGGGCGCATTGTCCAAGGGCCAGGGCGCGCGGGATGATGTGTTCACCACCACCATGGTCTGGGCCATCGACGCCGGCGCCTACGGCCTGGCGCTGCGCATGGCTGCCTACGTGCTGCAGCACAAGCTGCCGCTGCCCGACCAGTACCAGCGCGGCGCCGCGGCGGTGCTGCTGGACGAATACGCCGACGCCTATCTGCGCGGCCAATGGCAGCCCCTGCGCCCTGGCGCCGACGAGAAAGGCCAGCCGGCCCTGGTGGCCGACGAAACACACCCGGCCGAACACCTGACGGCCCTTGCCGGCCTCACCAACGGCCAGGACGCCCCCGACCAGGCACGCGCCAAGCTCCTGAAGGCTACGGCCTATGCGCTGCTGGGCAAGGTCCAGACCGCCGAGGATCCAAAGCTGGACGGCTTGCCGCCCGAGATCCTGGGCGATGTGCTGGCCCTGCTGGTGCAGGCCCTGCACCTCGATGCTCAATCCGGCGTGAAAAAGGACATCGAGCGCATCGAGCGCAAACAGCGCGCGCTGGCCAATCCCGCATCACCCGCGTCCCACGCGCTTCAGGGCGCTGCCGACCAGGCCAGCACGGCCGATACCGCGCCCGACGCCGCCGAGACCCAGCCGGCCACGGCTGCGGCCCGGCGCAAGACCCCAGCCAAGCCTCCCGCACGCGCCGCGGCCAAGACCGGGAAGGCCGCCAAGACCTGACAACCACCGAGCACCCCCAGTGCCGGGCGGCTCGCCAGGCCGCGCGAGGGTTCATTCCCTGCAGCAACGCCTGGCGACCACCGCCCACCTATTGACCCCAGCCACGCATCACCATGTCCTTTCTGATTGCCAACGGTCCTCCTATCGTGCGGACCACCCCGCCCGAAGACCCGGCCCCGCTCGGCACCCTGTCGGCGGGCGGCTTCTGGCCCGCGATTGACCTGGCGAAGCTGCGCGCCGACGTCGCAATCGATGGTGTCGTGACCGCCGCGCGCCTCACGCATGCCGCCACGGATGCGCTGGCGCATGTCCTTGATGAGCTCGACCAGTGGGCCATCGCGCAGCAGGCCGCAGGCCATGCCACCCTGGCCAGCGTGCCGGCGGCTGCCATCAACGGCGTGAGCGTCCAGGTCAGCCGCTTCGAGCGGGCCGTGTATGCCTATGCCAAGGCCAACATCACCGAACGCTATGCCGATGCCGACGCCACCGGCCGGGCCGAGCGCGGCGATGCGGGCCGGCGCCTGCTGGCCGACGAGTACCGCCGCGACGGCCTGCATGCGCTGCGCGACATCCAGCGCGTCTCGCGCATGACATCGGAACTGATCTGACATGCCCACGACCGTGCGCACCCAGCAAGGCGACACCGTGGACCTGCTGTGCTGGCGGCACCTTCGCGCCACGGCCGAAGTTACCGAAGCCACGCTCGCGCTGAATCCTGGCCTGGCTGCCCACGGCACCAACCTGCCCATGGGTCTGCTGGTCACCCTGCCAGACCTGCCCGCCGCCCCCACCGCAACCCAAACCGTAAAGCTATGGGATTGATCCGCCCCCGCCCTCTCACCCACCACCGCCACCACCACCAACCGACGCGCACCACCATGACCGAACCGACCTCCGCCGCCGGCACCTTCGCCGGCTACAAGCTCGCCCTTTTCTCGCTGCCGATTGCGGCAAGCCTTCTTGCGTTCTGGCTGGGCCTGCGCTTCGTGCCGCTGCGCGCCACCGACCCGCGCGGCGATCTGCTCAACCGGGTTCTGGCCTGCCTGGTCAGCGGCTTCGTTCTCGGCGTGCCGGCACTGGTGATGCTCATGCAGCACTGGCCGGGCATCTTCGACGCCGGCGCGCGCCTGGCCATCCTGGCGGCCCTGCCCGCCATCGCGGGATTCTTCGTCATCACCGGATGCGTGTTCGTGGTGTGTTCCATTCCTGGTCCGTGGGTGGTTGCGGGCGTGTTCCTGTGGCTCAAACGCAGCGAGGGCAAGACCATCACCGAGATTGCCCGGGACGCCCGGCACGACCTGGCCGAATCGAGCCGCGGCGCGTCTGCCGGCGGCAACGCGAACGCGACGGGAGGCCGCCCATGACTGCCGAAACCATCCGCTACATCAATGACCTCATCGAGCGTGAAGGCGGCTACGTCCATGATCCGCAGGACTCCGGCGGCGAGACCAATTACGGCATCACGGTGGCAACTGCGCGCGCCTATGGCTACAAGGGCGACATGCGCGACCTGCCGCGCGAAACCGCACAGAGCATCTACATCAAGCGCTATTGGGTCGAACCCGGCTTCCACCGCGTGGCGCAGCTGTACCCTGGCCTGGCCGACTGCATGATGGATTTCGGCGTGCTCGCAGGGCAAAGCACCGCCGTGCGCCACCTGCAGCGTGTCCTCAACGTGCTCAATCGCAACCAGGCCGACTACGCCGATATCACGGCTGATGGCCGCATCGGCACCCTGACCCTGGGCGCCCTGCAGGCCTTTCTGGGCAAGCGCGGCCGCGAAGGCGCGAACGTGCTTTTCGGCATGGTGGCCTCGCAGCAGTCGAACTACCTGCTCGAACTGGCGGAACGCCGCCCCAAGGACGAACGCTTCCAGTACGGCTGGCAGCTCAATCGCGCGCTGGGCGAACTGCTCAGCGACAAGCAGTTCCTGCCGGCATGAAAGCCGCCGCCACGATGATCCTGAAGGCGGTGCTTCCCCTGGCCGTGCTGGGCGCGCTCTACGGCGCCGACCAGCGCGGCGAGGAGCGCGGCAGCCTGCGCGTACAAAACGACCAGTTGGCCGGCACTGTGCAGCAGCTCGCCAAAACCCTGGAGCGCAGCGGCCAGTTGGCCGACTCGCTCGAACAGATCCTCGACACCAACCGCACAGGACAAAACGATGCGAAAAGCTCAATCGACAGCCTGGCTGCTGGCCTGCGCAGTGGCTCTATCCGCCTGTCAGTCCGCACCTCTCCAGAGCCCGGCCCTGGCGTCAGCGCCGAACGTGCCAGCCCTGGCAATCCCGAAGCGCGCGCCGAACTTGACCGAGAGGATGCTGCAGCGCTTCTTGGAATCACCGGCGAAGGCGACGCCGCAATCCGGGACCTCAACACCTGCATCGACGCCTATGGCGCCGTCCGGGCAAAAGTGAACGGCGCCGCACCATGAAAAAGCCGCACGCGCTCCGCGCATTCCTCGCCGGCGCGGTGCCCGCGCTGCAGACCGACCCGCAGCGCCTCAAGATGTTTGTCCAGGGCGGCAACGTCGTGGCGCGCAGCGGCGATACGCTCTCCTTCGAGTACCGCTACACGGTGCGCCTGGTGCTGCTGGATTTCACGGACGATCTGGACCTGATCACAGTGCCCCTGCTCGCCTGGCTCCACACCTACCAGAACGAGCTATTCCAGAACAAGGAACGGGCCGCCAAGGCTGTCCGCTTCGACGTAGAGCCGTTGGCCGACAACCTGATCGACCTGGCCATTGAGGTCGATCTGACCGAGGCAGTGACGGTGACAGAGGGGCGCGATGAACAGGGCCGGCAGACCCTGACTACCAGCCACCGCGGCGAGACCTATAGCCCCAAGCCCTACGCGGAAGGCGAGTACACCCTGTACCTTGGTGACAAGATCGGGGCCGAGTGGCACACCACGCAAGGTATCGGGTAATGGCCGAATCCATCGACCAGATCGCCGAATGGGCCACGCCGCTGCTCGCGCGCCTCGCGCCGGTCGCGCGCAAAGCCGCCATGGCCGAGGTGGCGGAATACCTCCGGCGCAGCCAGACCCAGCGGATCGCCAGCCAGCGCAACCCGGACGGCTCACCCTATGAGGCACGCCGGCCGCGCGCATCGTTGGCCGCCAGCAAAGGCGGCATCCGGCGCGGAATGTTCCTGGGCCTGCGCAAAGCGCGCAACCTGCAGCGCAAGGCCACCAGCGACTCGGCGATGGTGGCCATGCAGCCGCGTGCCTTGCGCGTAGCCCGAGTCCACCAGTTCGGCCTGACCGACAAGGTGGACCGGCGCGACCCGGGCAGTCCGTCGGTGCGCTACGCCCGCCGCGAATTGCTGGGCTTCATGGCGGCCGACCTTGAAGCGGTCGCGGACATCCTGATCCGGCACGCAATCCCCGCCTGAATCCGCCCCATTGGCGGGCCGCTTCCGTCCCGGCTCCCGCCACACATAGCATTCCTCGCGCGCCAGGGCGCCAACCGGCAAATTAGGGGGGATGTCTACGCCCGACCCCATCCTTGTCCTGTCCGAACTGCAGCGTCTGGTGCATAACCTCATCCGCGTGGGTTCCATCCATTCCGTGGATCACGGCGGCCCAGGCAAACCTGCCCGGGTGCGCGTGCAGATCGGCGAACTGGTCACCGACTGGCGCCCGTACCACGAATGCCGCGCGGGCGGCACCAAGACCTGGAACCCGCCCACCGCGGGCGAACAGGCAACGGTCCTCTCGCCCAGCGGCGACCTGGGCGCGGCCGTGGTGCTGGTCGGCCTGAACAGCACCGGCAACCCTGCGCCCAGCAACGACCCGAACAAGACCATTACCGAGTACCCAGACGGCACCGTCGTGGAATATGACCACGCCGCGCATGCCCTGCTGGTGACGCTGGCGGCTGGCGGAACAGCGACGCTGATCGCGCCCGGCAGCGTCACGGTCGACAGTCCCGAAGTCACGATGACCGGCAACTGCACCGTGGATGGATCGCTCACCTACAAGGGCGGCATGCGCGGCAGCGGCAAAGCGTCTGGCGCAGGAAGCTCCGCCGATATCGAGGGGACCCTGAGCACTACCCAGGATGTGGTGGCCAACGGCATCAGCCTTGCCGGACACGTTCACGGCGAAGTTCTGCGCGGCGGAGATAACACCAGCTCGCCGCGAGGTGCCGCATGATGAACGTGAACACCGGCCGCCGCATAGGCTGGAGCGACCATATCGGCCAGTCCATCACGGACATCATCACCACGCCCATCGGCTCGCGCCTGATGCGCCGCGGCTACGGCAGCTACATCCCGCAGATGATCGACCAGCCGATGACGCCAGCCAACATCCTGCGGCTGCAGGCGGCGACAGCGCAGGCCATCATGAAGCATGAGCCACGTACCCGGCTGCGCCGTGCCACGTTGGAGCTGGGCGCAGACGGCCGGACGGTGCTGTCCATCGAGCGCACCGACAAGGGCCAGTCCAGCATCACGCGCCAAACCGTCGAACTCCGCGGGGGCCAGGCATGAGCAGCGCCCAACTGATCGACATGAGCAAGCTGCCCGCTCCGGCAGTGGTCACGGTGCCCGATGCCGAGGCCATCCTTGCTGCGCTGAAAGCCGACCTCATCGCGGCCATGCCTGCCGAGCTGCGCACCCTCACCGCTGCCACCTTGGGACTGGAATCCGAGCCGCTGACAAAGTTGCTGGAGCGCCTGGCCTACCAGCTTGTGGTGGAGCGCAGCGCGCGCAACGACAGCGCGCATGCGGTGATGCTGGCATATGCCCACGGCAGCGACCTCGACCAGCTGGCGGTGTTTTTCGGCGTCCAGCGGCTGACCATCACCGAGGCCGACCCCGCCGCCGTGCCGCCGGTCGTGGCAGTGATGGAAGACGATGACACCTTCCGCACCCGCATCCAGCTTGCGCCGCGCGGCTACAGCGTGGCCGGCCCGGTCGGCGCCTACGTCTACCACGCCAAGACGGCCGACGGCCAGGTGCTCGATGCCGCAGCCACCAGCCCATCACCCGGCACTGTCATCGTGTCCGTGCTGGCGCGCGATGGCAGCGGCGTT
Organism: Comamonas antarctica; assembly: GCF_013363755.1. Taxonomy (NCBI): domain Bacteria; kingdom Pseudomonadati; phylum Pseudomonadota; class Betaproteobacteria; order Burkholderiales; family Comamonadaceae; genus Comamonas; species Comamonas antarctica. The sequence goes on along the minus strand of NZ_CP054840.1, from coordinate 1,151,034 downwards.
CCGCCGCAGGCGCTGCTCGCCAAGGTGGCAGCCGCCGTGAATGCCGACGATGTGCGACCGCTCACCGATGAGGTCATCGTCCAGGCGGCCGGCATCGTGCCCTACCTGATTTCGGCCAAGGTCTACACCTTGCCCGGCCCTGATTCTTCGAGCGTGCTGGAAACCGCGCTGCTGCGCGTGCAGGCTTATGCCGCGGACATGCACCGCATCGGGCGCAGGCCCACGCTTTCGGGCATCTACGCGGCGCTGCACATCGAGGGCGTGCAGCGGGTGGAACTGACCAGCCCGGCCGCCGATGTGGCCGTGAGCGAGACCCAGGCCAGCTGGTGTACGGCCATCGATGTGACCTATGGAGGCACCGTTGACTGATTCGCTGCTGCCGCCGAATGCCTCGGCGCTCGACCGCGCGGCCGAGCAAGTCATGGCGACCCACCTGTCGGCCATTCCACAGCCGCACCGCGCGCTGTGGAATCCCGACACCTGCCCGCTGTCACACCTGCCCTGGCTGGCCTGGTCCATGGGCGTCGAGGCCTGGCGCAGCGAGTGGCCAGAAGCCATCAAGCGCGCCATCGTGCGCAACGCCATTCAGGTCCAGCGCCAAAGGGGAACCATCAAAAGCGTGCGCGACACCGTGGCCAGCTTCGGCGGCGCAATCAGCATCCGCGAATGGTGGCAGACCACCCCCCGGGGCACACCACACACCTTCGAGCTGGTCTTCACCATGACCGGGCAGGACGGCGCGCAGTCGAGCGCTGCATTTGTCCAGGACGTAATGGCCGAGGTGGCGCGCGTCAAACCGCTGCGGTCGCATTTCACCTTCATCCAAGGGCTCAACGCTTCGGCATCCATCAAGCTCGCGGCGGTCGGCCGGCCCATGGCTTATGCCCGCCTCGACATGGCCGTGCAGTGATCGGCGAATCCACATGAACATCATCTTCAAACTCACCAACGCCGGACGGCAAGCCCTCATCAATGCCAAGCAGGACGGCAGCCAGGCGCGCACCATCGTCAGCGTCGGAGTCACGGCCACCGCATTCACACCGACCGACGCGCTGGCCAGCATCCCGAACGAAATCAAGCGCCTGCCTTCCATTGCCGGCGATGTGGTGGCCAAGGACACCATCCACATCACCATCCGCGACGATGGCGAGGACACCTACACCGTGCGCGGGCTGGGCCTCTACCTCGACAACGGCGTGCTGCTGGGCACCTACAGCCAGGCCGCGGTGATCCTCGAAAAGTCCGTGGCGTCCATTCTGATGCTGGCGACCGACATGCGAGTGCTCGACGGCAGCGTGGACATCAGCACGCTGCAGTTTGGCGAAACCAACTTCATCAACCCGCCGGCAACCACCGAGCGCCAGGGCGTGGTGGAGTTGGCAACCGCGGCAGAGGCCGAGCAGCTGAAGGATGGCCAGCGCGCGCTGACGCCGGCCAGCGCGGCCAAGCTGTTTGCGGATCGCGCGCTGGTGGCCACCAAGATCAAGGCAGGCACCGGTTTGAAAGGCGGCGGCGACCTGGCCGCTGATCGCACGATCGAACTGGACAAGTCCGGCGTGACTGCCGGCGAATATGGCAGCGAGACCGAAGCGCCCGCCTTCAAGGTGGACGATTTTGGACGGGTTGTCGAAGCCGCCCGCAAGACGATGAAGCCCGACTGGAGCAACGTGCAGAGAAAGCCGACCACGCTGGGCGGCTATGGCATCACCGACGCTACGCCCAGCAACCATGTTGGCTCGCGCGGCGGCTCTCATGCCGTGGCTACCACGACAGAGGCCGGCTTCATGGCCGCCGGTGATCGCGTGACCCTCGACGCTCTGCCACAGGATCTGGCCAACCGCGTTGCTATCGAAAGCGGCAGCGCGGTGCTGATCGAAGGTCAGAACGTAAACGACCTGAACCGAACGGGCTTTTTCCGCGGCCACGGCATGCCTGGCGCGCCAAGCATGGGCTGGTGGTTCGTCATCCACATCCAGCACGGCGGCGATTGGGCAACGCAGTTTTTCACTTCGTTCGGCACGGATGGCCAGTATCCAGCTGGAGCGTCGCTCAAACGAATGCGAACAGGTGCCGCAGGCTGGCAAGCATTCCAGCGCGTGCTGGACAGCGACAACTTCAACAACTATGCGCCCACGCTCATGGGCGACGGTGCGATGGGCACTTGGCCCATCAGCGTTACAGGGAATGCTCAGACCTTTGGCGGCAAAGGCCAATCGGAATATCAACGCTATCGCGGCTCCATCACAGCGGAACAACTCGATGCAGCGCTGGAGCGTGGCACCTACCACGTCAATAAAGGCAATTTCTCCACTGCGCTGAACACCATCGCCGCGGGCGGCTCGACCTCTCGCGTGCAGACAGAATATAAGTACGACGGTGAAGTGCGTTGGCGCGTGCGCATCGATGACGCCGCTTTTTCGCCCTGGTGGTATTACCTGCATTCGGGCAATTTCACCAGCTATGCGCCCGCGCTCAATGGCACAGGTGCCTATGGAACGTGGAGCATCCGCGCTCTGGCGGCCAACCAAGCGGATAGCGCCGCCGCAGTGCCTTGGGCTGGGGTCAGCGGCAAGCCCCTCCATATCATGGCGCACGCCGGCTGGTCGGTGCATGCAGACAACATGGCGCCGAACAGCACAGGCTTCACCTACAGCGCAGGTGCGCCATTTCCCGGGCCAGTGGTTCGCTTCGACGCTGCGGGCGACAAGGCATCCAACTGCAGCTTGTGGCTGAATGCGATGCACACAAACAGCAGTGTCATTGCCATGCGCACGCAGTCGGAAAGCGGTGCCATGAATGCCTGGGAGCGCATCTCTATTTACCGCGATCGCGCCAACTGGGCTGGTGACGATGTAGCGAAAAAGAAGGTTGCAGGTGAGCTGGGTTGGACGGGCTACGGCAATGGGCACACCATCATCGATGCGAGCAGTTCAGTCGCGCCTGACGGTGTAGCCGTAAACCGAACGACACCCACGTTTAGCACGCAGAAGGCAATCGCCGATGGGGTGGCAATCCCCACACTCATGGGGTACAACGGCAGCAAGACCTACCCTGTGCGCGTGACACTGGCGCAATGCATGGAACGCGGGGAGCACTGGTCCGAGCAGGTAAGTGCCTATGGATCGGCTGCCGCTGGCATGGTTCGTGAGAATGCCTACGCAAGCTCCACGCAGACCAGCAACGACTATGCGCCGCGCTGGGCTTTCCAGTGGAACAGCCGTGTGCTGAACCAGTTCGGCATGGATGCCAATGGCATCTTCCACATGTGGGGCGACTGGGCGCGAGACACCCCACAGGATCACCGCGATCTGTGGCTGCGCAGTCTGCGCGCTCTGGGGAACGTGACCGTAGACGACGCCCTCATCGTCTCAGGCTGCAAGGGTGGCGTGGTGCCAGCAGGCTCATACCTTGACTACGCCGGCGAGGGCTCGCCTGTGGGATACCTGCGCTGCAACGGGGCGGCCTACTCGCGCGCGGTCTATACAGATCTCTTTGCAGCCATCGGAACCCGGTACGGCGCAGGCGACGGTTCCACCACCTTCAACGTGCCTGACCTGCGCGGCCTGGCGCGGCGCGATCTGGACGAAGGGCGCGGCGTTGACCCCAGCCGCGTGCTGGGCAGCTATCAAGCCAGCGCGCTGGGATCGCACAGCCATACCGGCACGACCGCCAGCGCGGGCGACCACACGCACAGCGGCTACACCACCACGGGCGGTGAGCACAGCCACGTCATGCGGCGAGATTCTGGCGGCGGCACCTGGGACGGGCAGCTCGGGATCGTCGCCGCCGAAGGCTGGGAGGGACTGGTCGCAACCGCCGAAGGCACCGGTACCCATTCGCACGGCGTGCAGACCTATGGCGGCGGCACGCACCTGCATACCTTCACCACGAACGCAACGGGCGCAAGCGAAACCCGCATGGCCAACCTTTCCGGCCGCGCATTCATCAAGTACTGACCATGACCAACAGCACCACCGAGACACCCGCGGCAGATGCCGCCGACATCGAGCAGGCGCCGCAGCAGGCCGCGCCGGAATTCAAAGTAGTTCCGCAGCTCAACATGGCCGGCTTTTTCCTGGGCGCCACCCGCGCCTATGCCAGCCCGCTGGAGCCCGGCTTCTACCCACTGCCCAGCCTGGCACTGGATGCACCATTGCCGCGCGCGCTGGGACCGCTGGAGTGCGCCCGCTACAACCCGGAAGGCGAGCCGGCCGACCCGTGGGACTACCTGCCCGACTACAGCGCGGCCACCGTCTACGACACGACCACGGGCGAACGCATCGGCGTGCCGCCTGGCTCGACCCTCGCCGACGTTGGCGGCACGCTGCAGGCGCCCGAGGAGGTCACCAGCACACCCCAGGCCGCCACGCTGGCCGACCTGCAGGGCGAACTGCTGCGCGCCGCGGCTGCGCACCGCTGGGCCGTAGAAACCGGCAGCATCGTCGTGGCCGGCGTGCGCGTGGCCACCGCCATCGAGGACCAGAACCGCATCACTAGCGTGGTGGCCAATGCCACGCTGGCCGGCGTCGAGTCGGTCGACTTCAAGGCCGCATCCGGCTGGGTATCGCTGTCCATCGCGCAGCTCACCGACATTGCCGGCGCCATCGCCCGCCACGTGCAGCGCTGCTACACCGCCGAGCGCGCCCACGCCGACGCCATCGACGCGCTGAAGTCGCTGGAAGAAGCGCGCGCCTACGACATCACCAGCGGCTGGCCCTCGGCCGAAGCCGCGGCCACCACGCAAACCACCACCACGCAACAGGAGTCCCAGCCATGAGCACCGAATATCACCACGGCGTTCGCGTCATCGAAACCACGGGCGCCGGCGCGGCCATCCGCGTGGTGTCCACCGCCGTCATCGGCCTGGTGGGCACCGCGCCCGATGCCGACGTCGACGCGTTCCCGCTGAACGTGCCCGTTCTGCTTACCAACCCGGCCGGCTCCGTCGGCAAGGTCGGCGCGGCGGGAACGCTGGCCAAGGCGCTCGCATCGATCAGCAAGCAAAGCCGCGCGCTCACCGTCGTGGTGCGCGTGGAGCAAGGCGTGGATGCGGCAGCGACCACGACCAATGTGATCGGCACCACGACCGCTGCCGGCCAGCGCACCGGCCTGCAGGCCCTGCTCGCGGCCGAGGGCGCGCTCGGCGTCAAGCCGCGCATCATCGGCGTGCCCGGCCTGGACACCAAGGCCGTGGCCACCGAAGTGGCCAGCATCTGCCAGCAGCTGCGCGCGTTCGGCTACGCCGCGGCGCGCGGCGTCAATGACCAGTACGCAGCGACCAAGGAAGAAGCCACGGCATACCGCGCCGAATTCGGCCAGCGCGAGCTGATGGTGATGTGGCCCAACTTCCTGGCGTGGGATGCCGAAGCCGGCGAGGCCGCCGAAATGCCAGCCGTCGGCTACGCGCTGGGCTTGCGCGCCAAGCTGGATCAACAGGTCGGCTGGCACAAGTCGATCTCCAATGCCGTCGTGAACGGCCCCGAGGGCATGACGAAGGATGTGTTCTTCGACCTGCAGAACCCTGCCAGCGATGCCGGCTACCTCAACAGCAAGGAAGTCACCACCATCATCCGCCGCAGCGGCTACCGCTTCTGGGGCTCGCGCACCTGCGAGGAACAGGGCGGCAAGTTCGCTTTCGAGAACTACACCCGCACCGCCCAGGTGCTGGCCGACACCATCGCCGAGGCGCATTTCACCTTCATCGACAAGCCCATGCACCCCAGCCTGGTGCGCGACATGCTGGGCTACATCAATAGCCGCTTCCGCGATCTGGTGGCCGGTGGCTACCTGATCGGCGCCGAAGCCTACTTCGACCCGGACCGCAACAGCAAGGAAGACCTCGCGGCCGGCCGCCTGCTCATTGGCTATCGCTACACGCCCGTGCCGCCGCTGGAAAACCTGATCTTCGAGCAGGCCATCACGGACGAGTACCTCGCCGAGTTCGCCCTGTCCATCCAGGCATAAGCCATCAACCACCCAACATAGGAGCACTACCCCATGGCACTGCCCTCCAAGCTCAAAAACTTCAACCTGTTCGGCGACGGCAACAGCTGGCGCGGCCTGATCGATTCCGTCACGCTACCCAAGCTCACGCGCAAAGTCGAGGAATGGCGCGGCGGCGGCATGCATGGCCCCATCGAAGTGGATCTCGGCCTGGAAAAGCTCGAGTTGTCCTTCAAGGCTGGCGGCATGCTGCTGGACGGCTACGTCGCCTTCGGCGGCACGACGCACAACGCCAACCAGTGGCGCTTTGCCGGCGCATATCAAGACGACAGCACGAACGAAGTGATGACCGTGGAAGTGATGGTCAGCGGCCGTGTGCGCGAACTCGATCCAGGCGATGCCAAGGCCGGCGACGACACCGAGCACACCCACACAGTCAGCGTCAGCTACTACAAGCTGACGATCAACGGCGCCGACGTCATCGAAATCGACATGCCGGGCATGGTGTTCCGCGTCAATGGCGTTGACCAGCTGGGCGCCATCCGCCGCGCCATCGGCATGTAAGCCTGCCCGCTCCACCACCATCGATCCACCAGGGCGGGCCGCAGGGCCCGGCCTTCAAGCCACATCCACCGAGAACCGACATGAACGAAAACCAGACCACCGCCAGCGACGAAAACACCGTGAAGCTGGACCAGCCCCTGAAGCGCGGCGAGCAATTCATTGAAACCGTGACCCTGCGCAAGCCGCGTTCGGGCGAACTGCGTGGCATCAAGCTGACCGAACTGCTCAACCTCGATGTGGTTGCGCTCCAGATGCTGATGCCACGCATCACCACGCCAACGCTGACCACCCAGGACGTCGCGGCGCTGGACCCTGCCGACCTCACCGAGCTGGGCGTGCGGGTGGCCAGTTTTTTCGTGCGCAAGAGCATCCGCGAGGAATACCAGACTGCATAGAGGAAGCCATGGCCGACCTGGCCATGGTCTTCCACTGGCGCCCGGTGGACATGCACGACATGGCCATCGCGGAGCTTATGGAATGGAGAGAACGCGCCCGCGTGCGGGCCCAGACGCAAAGCGTGTAGCATCATGACCCATGACATTCCTGATCGTCGTCCTCGCAGTCCTGGCAGCAATTGCCCTGCTGGGCTTCGCCCTGGCGCCGCTGATGGCGGCTTCCGGCTGGTGGGCCAGCACAAGCGCCAAGGACAATGCGGCCCGCGCCGACGAGATCCAGCGGCTACTGGACGCGCCCGACCGCTGACGCCCGCCGCCCTGCGCGCTCACCGTTTGAACGGGGGCGCCCATGGCTGATGCGCGCATGCAGTTGGTTCTGGACCTGCGCGAGAAAGTCCTTGAACCACTCAAACGAATCCGCGGCGGCAGCCAGGAAGCCGCCCAGGCCCTCAAGTCCACACGCGACCAACTGCGCGACTTGGAAAAGGTGCAGCAGGACGTCAACGGCCTGCGCAACACGCGCATCCAGCTGCGCGGCCAGCAACGCGACCTGCAGGAGCTGCAGGGAAAGCTGGGTGCCCATAACGCAGGGCTCCAAGATCAGCGCGAACGACATCGCCAGATCACGGCCAGCCTCAAGACAGCCCGAGAATCCCATGCGCAGCTGACCCGATCATTAGAGGATGGCGCCACCGCCACACCGGAGTTTTCGCGCCAGCTGGAGATGGCCCGCATTCGGCTGTTGAGCAGCCAAAGCGCCTACGAACGCTCTAACGCATCCATCAGCAAATACCGCTCGCAGATCAAGAACACGCAGGGCGATATCGGGCAGCTGACCGGAAAGATCACCGCCGGACAGGAACGCCTGCAAGGCTACGAGCGGCGGCTGCAGGACGCTGGCATGGGCACCGACCGCCTGGGCGCCAAGTCGCGCAGCCTGAAAACCCAGATCGACACGGCGACTGCGGCGGTGAACCGTCAAAAGCAGGCGCTGGCCACACTGAAGGCGCAGCAGGATCGCGTTGCCGCGCTCAAGGAACAGCACGGTAAGGCAATGAAGCACACCGGGATGATGGCCGCGACGGGCGTGGGCATGGTTGCCGCCGGTCGCACCATGGCGCGGCCCGTGAAGGCGACATTGGGCACCTATGCTGAACAGGAGAACGCATCCACCCAGCTGCGCGCCAGCATGATGCAGGCTGACGGCAGCGTCTCGGCCGAATTCGCGCAGATCGATGCGTTGGCCAAGCGCCTCGGCGACCGCCTCCCGGGCACCACGGCCGACTTCGTGAACATGATGACGGTGCTGCGCAAGGAAGGCATTTCCGCGCAGGCCATTCTTGGCGGCACCGGCGAGGCAGCGGCGCTGCTGGGCGTGCAGCTGGAGATGCCGGTGGTTGAGGCTGCTGCCTTTGCCGCCAAGATTCAGGACGCCACGCAGGCCACCGAGGGCGAGATGCTGGGCCTGATGGACATGCTGCAAAAGAACGCCTACCTCGGCGCCGATCAGAACTATCAGCTGTCCGGCATCACCAAGATGGCCGGCGCCATGAGCCTTCTGCGCAAGAAAGGGGTCGACGCATACAAGGACCTGTCCCCCCTGCTGGTGATGATGAATCAGGCCGGCATGACCGACGGGGCCAGCGCGGGCAATGCCATCGACAAGATTTTTGCTGCGGGTCTGAACGGCAAGAAGCTGCAAAAGACCAATGCGATGTTGAGCGGCAAAGGCATCAAGCTGAACTTCGCCGACAAGAAGGGGAAGTTCGCCGGCATCGAGAACCTGTTCAAGCAGCTGGACAAGCTGAAGGCGCTGGGCGACAACGACATTCTGAAAACAGCGGTGCTGTCCGAGCTGTTCGGCACTGATGCGCAAAACATGCAGGTGCTGCGCAACTTCATGGCCAAAGGCTTCGACGGCTACAAGGAAACCACGGCCAAGATGGATGCCCAGGCCAGCCTGCAGCAGCGCGTCGAATCGCAACTCGGCACACTGTCCAACGTGATGGAAGCGGCGCAAGGTGGCTTCACCAACGTGATGGCCAGCATTGGTGAAACGGTCCAGGGCGACGCCAAGGGCATCATTAACTGGATCGGCGAAATCACCAGCAGCATAGGTGCCTGGGTCAAGGAACATCCAGGTATCACCGCCGCCATTGTTCGCACCGTGGCTGCCTTGGCGACATTGACGGCAGGACTCGGCCTGTTGCTTGTTCCTTTGGCCCTTTTCGTGGGCAAGGTGATGCTGGTCCGTTTTGCTTTTGGGATGCTGGGCGTCAAGCTGCCAGGCATTATTGCGGCTCTGCGAGGGCTGACCATTGTGTTCATGCGCCTGGGGCTGGCCATGCTGACCACGCCGCTTGGCTGGTTCATCATTGCGGCGGCCGCAATGGGTACCGCTGCCTATTTCATCTACAAGAACTGGGAGCCGATAACACAGTTTTTCAGCAGCATGTGGCAGACGATCGCATCGACCATCGGCAGCGCCTGGCAGTCCATCACCGCCACGCTCGTCAACGCCTGGGCGCAACTGCTGGCCGGTGCCACCGGCATCTGGCAACGGCTGCGCGGGATGGTTTCCGGGGCGCTTCTTTCCATCGGTGCGGCTATCGTCAACTGGTCCCCCGCTGCCCTGTTACACCAAGCATTTGCGGCGGCGATGGCCTATCTGGGGTTCGAGTTGCCCGCGCGCTTCACCGAGTTCGGCTCCAACATCCTGCAAGGGCTGGCCAACGGCATCACCAGCCGACTCGGCGCGGTACGCGAAGCCATTGGCGGCGCTGCCGACTCCGCAATCGGATGGTTCAAGGAGAAGCTGGGGATCCACTCGCCAAGCCGCGTATTTATGGCGGCGGGCGTCAACGTCGGCGAAGGCGCGGCGCTTGGCATTGGCAGCACTTCCGATATGGTGCGCAAGTCAGCCGCGGCGATGGCGGCCGCTGCTGCGGTTTCGCTGCCAGCGGCAGTACTCGCCATGCCGGCGGTACCTGGATTGCCTGCTTTTCCAGCTCTGCCCGCCGTGTCGGCCATGGCACCCCAGGCGGACGCAATACAGCCAGGCCAACCGGATGCCTTCCGTATCGACAGGCGCCCCCCACTGGCCGCAAATTCGTCGCCCCGCCCGGCACCCATAATCCAAGGCGACACCATCACGCTGCAGATCCACGCCGCGCCCGGGATGGATGAACAGGCCATTGCCCGCATGGTGACCGCCGAACTCGAACGCCGCGAGCGCGCCAAAGCGGCACGCGCGCAATCTGCCTTCTACGACTGGAACAACTGACCATGCAGCTTTGCCTCGGCCTTTTTGTCTTCGGCCTCGACACCGCGTCCTATCAGGACCTGCAACGGCGCACTTCCTGGAAGCACCCCACCCAGGCCCGCGCCGGCGCGCGCGACGCTTCGCAGTTCATGGGCGCGGGCGAGGACACCATCAGCCTGCGCGGCAGCATCGTCCCAGAATTCGCCGGCGATGTTGCCAGCCTGGACGAACTGCGCCGCATGGCCAACACCGGCCATGCCTGGGCACTGGTCGAGGGAAGCGGCACCGTCTACGGCGCTTTCGTCATCACCGAGCTGGAGGAAACGAAAACCCTGTTTTTCGTGGACGGCACGCCGCGCAAAGTGGAATTCAGCCTGAACCTGCGCCGCGTTGACGAAGACGACAGCGAAGCCGATTCCGACGATTCCGATGAATCCAGCGAATACAACTCCATGGGGGAGTTGGCGGGATACGAGGGAATCAGCATCACCTGATGGAGTCACCATGAGCGACGTTTCCGACATCGACGCCACCCTGCCCAAGGCCAGCACCACCGGCCGCCGGCGTGGGCGCACATTGAGCCACCTGCGGCCCATCTGGCAGATCAACGTCAAAGGCCAGGACATATCCGCGCGGCTTAACCCGCGCCTGGTCAGCCTGACCATCACGGACAACCGCGACGGCGAGGCCGACGAAGTGGAAATCGTCATCAGCGACCATGACGGCGCCGTGGAACTGCCAGAAACCGGTGACCCGCTCACGGTGGCCATTGGTTGGGCCGTCAGCCCTTCCACCGGGCCATTTCAGGCAGCCACCCAGGCCGAAACGGGGGACTTCCCATTGGGCCTGATCGATAAGGGCAGCTACAGCATCCAGGCCGTCGAATACAGCGGCAGCCCCGACACCATCACCCTGCGCGCGCGGGCCGCCAACCTGCTCGATGAGCTGCGCACGGTGAAGGATCGCAGCTGGCACAAGACCACCCTGGGCACCATCGTCCGCAGCATCGCCGCGCAGAATAAGCTCAAGGTCAGCATCGACAAGGAAATCGCTGGGCGCAAGGTCACGCACGCCGATCAAGCGCATGAATCCGATGCGTCATTTCTGCGCCGCCTGGGCCGGCAGTTCGACTGCCTGTGCAACATCAAGGCCGGCACGCTGCTTTTCAGCCAGGCGCGCAAGACGCGCACGCCGAGCGGCAAGGAACTGCCCACCGCCAGCATCGTGCGCAGCGATGGCGACCAGCACCGCTGGGCCAGGTCAGACCGGGATGCCTACAGCGGCGTCAAGGCGTTCTACAACAACGTCAAAAAGGGAACCCGTTCCAGCGTGATTGCGGGCATCAGCGGCCGAGCGAAGACCCTGCGCCAGACCTTTGCCAGCGAGGCCGACGCGCTGGCCGCCGCGCGTGCCGAATGGCTGCGCATCCAACGCGGGATCTACTCTTTCGACATCGCCCTTGCCTACGGCCGCGCCGACCTGATGCCACAGCGGCCGGTGGTTGTCAGCGGCTACAAGCCCCAGATCGACAAGACAGCGTGGATCATCACGGCCGTGCGGCATTCACTGAGTAGCAGCGGCTATACCAGCCAGATCACGCTGGAGACGCTGCAGGCCGAGGGGGTGGATGGTGGGGATGAAGCCAGCGAGGATTAGAAGCCCCAGGCCCACGTATACGCTAGATGGACTGGGGTGCCTCATACATCGATCTGAAATTAAATTATCGAACAGCTGCCAGACATTGGTGTCTTGGCAACATCGCCCTTGCCAGTGCAAATTAACGTGATTTTGCTGCCCTTGGTCACATTGGCCAGTTGCGCGCTGGCACCTTTGTCGAAACTGAATTGTGGTTGATTAAAAGGGTTGCCACTCGCGCGCAAAACGAGATATGGGTTGCCCATAATGTCTGTGTTGATGTCGCCAATTGTTCCGGTGACTTTGAATTTCTTGCCCTTGAATTGCTGATCGGCCGCGATGGTATTGGCCTCATAAGCTTTGACCATTTCAGTTGCCGTGACGGTGGGCAAACTGTCGGCTTCCTGCTTAGCCTGTAATGCTCTAGCCTGAGCTTCATCGGCCTCTCGCTGCTGAGCATTAGCCTGATCGGCAGCTTTCTGCTCTGGAGACTTGGTCGACTCAATCACGAAACCCAGCACCAGTAAACCGAGAAAGCCAAAAGCAATCCACTTGAGCAATTTTTTCATTACCACTCCCTCCTGAAATGCGCCTTTGGGCGCTATAGAAAATTATTTTCTTTGCCAGAGTCAAACGATTCGCATCAATCGTCTTTGACCAATGCGGCAACAGCTTGCAGCGCAGCCTTGCCCTTAGCGGAGCCATCGCGCCACGCCTGCAGCAACTCACGCTCGGCCGGTGCCAGCGTGCTGGAAGACTCGGCTGAGCGGGCGCCCGTGACGACGTACAGCAGGTCCACACCAGCCCGCGCCATTACAGCCAAGACCGCAGCATTGGGGGACTGCTCTCCTTTCTCCCAGGTGGCCAGAGTCCCGCGGTTCACCCCGCAAGCATCGGAAAAAGCCAGCTGCGAAAAGGCGAGGCGCATGCGCTCCTCCCTCAGACGCTCGCCCATTTGTTGTAAATTTCCAGCGGTCATCTATTGACATGCTGGAAATTTCCAGCAATGATCCGTTTACGTTGTAACACCCAGTTCTCAATAGTACATGACCACCACCGCGCACCTCACCCGCCACCGCTCCGGCACGCTGGACGGCTTGGTAAACGACAAGCCCATCGCCCTGCGTTTGCCGAAGGAAGAGCTGGCCTACGCGCACGCGTGCGCTGCGGCTGAGGGGCGTTCGTCAAGCAACTTCGCGCGCATCGTCTACCTAATGGGCATGCAGGCCTACCGCGATGCCGGCCGGTTGAGCATGCCGGTGGCCGCCACCACAACGACCACCGGCACAGCCAACTGAGCCGCCTCCACCATGAGCAGCCCATTCACCACCGATAGCAACCAAGCACTACAGGCACATCATGGCTTCGCCCAGGCGGCCATGGGTGTAGGCGTGCGCAGAATCAGCATCAGCAACCAGTCTCCCAAAGCTGTCGGCACAAGCGCACACGGTTGTTACAAACCTGCACCTGCGAAATCTGAGGCATTGTTTAGCGATCGCGGTGATCTGGAATGCCCACATTGCGGTGCCGTCAGTGTGTTTCGTATCCGCCGCATCACGGACGAGAAGTTCTCACCAGAAGCGAGCTACTGCTGCACGAACAAGGATTGCGGCCATGCGTTTGTGGCACGTACCGAGTCAATCACCACGCCTGCACAGGAAGACAGGCCTTCGCACGCTCCAGAGTTGCCCAACGAACGCACGCGTCTGGAATGCCCTCACTGCGACACGCCCAGCTTGATCCGCAGCAGCCGCCGAATCACCAAGCTCACCCGCGAGGTGACCTATTGCTGCAACAACCCCGAATGCGGCCACACCTTCGTGGCGCACACCGAGATCGTCCGCACGCTTTCCCCCAGCGCCACCCCCGATCCATCGATTCACCTGCCGCTATCCACCCATGTGCGCCGTGACCTTGTGCGCGCGCAGATGGACTACGCGCAGCAGTCGCAACACTGCCCGGTGTTCACAAAGCCGTTGACCGGCGACCTGTTCGGCGGCAATCCGCCACCAGCCGACTAAGGCGCACGCCTTCCCCCTTTTCCTTGATCTTGCGGGGCCTGTTTCAGGCCCTGCGGGATTCGCTCACCCTAAAGAACCTGAAACCCGGCTATGACCACCACCGAAACCCCAGATAGCACTGGCTGCGCCACTCGCCAGTTGACGATTCCACGCCGTTATGGGCGCAAGCTGCTCGGTGCCTTTTTTGAGCATCTTGTCGAGGGACGAGAGCCGCATGAGAGCGACCTTCTCTACTACGTGCCAGTAGGCGTACAAATCAAAGGTGTGGCGGGAATATCGTCTGTCGGTGTACGCAGCGGCGTCACGCGCGGTGATACGCAATGCAAGCCCTCCATCACCGTAATTGTGGTGAGAGTGGATGGCTACGGCTTCCCGGTAGAGCTGACACCCATGCAGGCCCTGGTAATGGCAGAGCGGTTGAAGCTCGCAGCGCGCGATGCTGTCCGCGCTGCAAATACCTTTGACAGCTACGCACGCACCCACTGCGGCGAAGAGGCTTCTAAATGAGCAGTTTCGCCATCACCCATGTGGATGAAATGCGCGTGCGCCGCCGTTTGGTGGTCGGTGCAGCCAACCGCGACATGGCAATCGACTTTGCAGAGCGTCTGTATGGCCTGGCCCTGTACCTGTGCGCCGTGCGCGTGAAGGATGGCGCGCAATGAATCTGGCGGATGTGCGTCTCGACGAGTTCCTGCGGATGATGCAGAACACCGCGCAGCCGACCCAAGCGCCTGCGCTGGCGCCTGCGCAGCTGCTGCCCAAGGCGCGCGACCTGCCCGAGAACTACCGCAGCATGTCGCCGACAGAAGCCCGCGCACGGCTGCGAGACCTCAAAAGCGAGGCTGTGCAGCGCGCCAGCAATCAACGCTGGAGCGATGCCGAAAGCAAGGAGTGGGCAGCGCTTACCCGCGAGCACCGCATGTGCCTGCATCTGCTGGCAGGCATCGATGGCGAATTGACCGAGCTTGCGCTGCGCGAATGGCGCGAGCTACCAGGCCCGGAGCGCGCGGCGATCAAAGCCGAGGTGCGATCCCTGCGCGCCGCCATGGCTGGCGTTTTCAGCTTGTCGGGGAACTGGTAGCCATGTCCCGCAATTTGCCCACCGAAACCCTGAAGGCATGGGAGAAGAACAAGCCGCGCGCTTGGCATGTCTCCTTTGCGCTTGAAGCACTGCTCAAGGCCGTGCCGGCACAGTGGCACGAGCCCATGCAGCGCCTGGGCCTGGGGGAAATGGGCAAAGAAGGCCCTGAATGGCTCAACGCGCATGACGCGCTGCTGGCCATCGAGGAATTCGACGAGAACTATGGCCAGGCCGCGCGCTGGAACATGAGCGACGATGAGATCCGCGCCATGGCCAAGCGGCTGGCCGCGGAGGCCGACGAATTGGATGACTACGCCATTGGCAAGGGCTTGCCGCTGTCCGAGCGTGTGGACGCCATCCGTCTGCTGGTCCGAATGGTGGGACTGCAGGAAGAAAAGCCCATCGTTGGGGAACCAGCCATCAAGCGCGCGCAGGATGCTGCCTGGTGGCGCCGTGGACTGCGCAAGCATGTGGCGCGCGTGGTCGAGGCCGGCGCTGTGCGGCTGGGCATCGTGAACCGTCGCGCCGGCGGCTATGTCAGCAATGCCGGGCTGGCAAGGCGCACTGCCCAGCTGCAGCGAAACGCTGAAGGCCTGCAGCGCACCCTCTACCGCAACGAAGCTGGCCAGGTGTTCAACCTCGCCGAGCTGGCAGCCCTGTCGCCGTCCAACCCGGTAATCCGTGGCGGCGAGTTGATGACCCGCATCCGCGGCGCCGAGGAATACGCGGACCACCGCGCCCATGTGGGCCTGTTCCTCACGCTCACCACACCCAGCCGATTTCATGCCGTGAGCGTAGGCAAGAACGGACGCGGCCGGCCCCGTCCAAATCCGCGCTATGACGGCCATAGCACCCCGCGTGACGCACAGCTGTGGCTGCGCGACATGTGGGCCAAGGTGCGCGCGAAACTCAAGCGCCAGGGCGTCAATATCTACGGCATTCGAGTGGCCGAGCCGCACCACGACGCTACGCCACACTGGCATGCGCTGCTTTGGGCTGAGACCGAACAGCAGGCCCAACTGCTGGAGGCTGCGGTGCGCAAATACTGGTTGAGCGATGACGGCGACGAGCCAGGCGCAAAAGCCAACCGCGTGAATATCAAGCGCATGGTCGCTGGCGGCGCTGCGGGCTATGTGGCCAAGTACATCGCCAAGAGCGTGGGCCACGCCGCGCTGGCTGATCACCTGGATGTGGTGCAAGGCGACCTGTTCGACGTGTCCACTGGCGACGTGCCGGGCCATGTCCGCGTGGACGCATGGGCCAGCACCTGGGGCATTCGCCAATTTCAGGCCGTGGGCATGCCCAGCGTGACTGTCTGGCGCGAGCTGCGCCGCGTGGGCAAGGATCAGGTCGAGCGCCTGCACTTCGACGGCGACAAGACTACCTCCCAGGCTTGGCATGCATGCCACCGCACGGGCGACATCAAGGCGGACTGGTGCCGCTTCATGGGCGCCATGGGCGGCCACTGCGTACCGCGCGGCCGGTGGCACCTGCGCATCGCGCGCCGCGATGTGCCAGCCGGCGCCGTGAACGCCTACGGCGAAGAAATCACCGAAGGCCGCGTGGTCGGCCTCGAAGCACGCACCGGCCGCTGGCTGGTAAGCCGCCGCATTGCCTGGAGCCCGGTCGCCCAGGAAGCGCTTGCCGCCGATGTCGCCGCGCCTGCAGCAGCTGCGGCTCTGGATTCTGGCGCAGCGCCCGCGCTGGGCGCTGAACGGGCGCCGCTGGCGCCCGCTTGGACTCGTTTCAATAACTGTACGGCTCGCCTCGGCGGCGAGCTGCGCCGCGCCTTCATGGGCCGCGGCCGGCACGAAAAAGAGGACTGGTCTAGCCCCGACAGCCGTGATTCGGTGCTCTACCGGCCCGAATCGACTACCACCCCCGCCGTTTTTTCGCACTGATCCGTCAAAGGAGAAATCGCCATGCCCGCAGTACGCACGAACGCCCGTCACACCGGGCAAACCCGCCGACCTCCCGAAGACGCGAAAGCCTCATCCCTGCGCGCGCAAGTGCTGATGGCCGCCAGCCGTCGATGCGCTGACATGCAGGACAGCCAGCCGGCGCGCGACGAGATGGAGCGCGAGGTGATGGCGACGCCGCCCGAGCTGCTGGCGGATCTGCTGATCGCACTTTCCACCGTGCGCGTGCTGCGCACCGAATTTTTTCCCACCACTACCTGCTGGAGATAAGGCCATGCCCGCCAAACGCACCGAACCAACCCGCCGCGCCACCGATATGGCGGCCGGCTTCAAGTACACGAACGCCGTGAGCACCGACATCGGCAAACGCTTCGCCGCCATTCGCCGCGCAGAGGCAAAGACTGCGCGCGCGCAGCAGCCTGTGGCCCCTCACCCCGGCCAGGGCCAGCTTGATCTGGACAGCGGCGCCCAGGTGGTGCCGCTGTTCAAACAGGCCAGCGCCGCATAAGCCACCCGACCCGACACGCATCCAACCGGAAAGCCAACCATGCATCACAACATCCAGGCGCTCAAAAGCTACCGCGCCTACCTGATCCCCAAGAACGCCGACCCTGCCGGGCTGGAAGAACTGGCCGACGCCGGCCTGCTGCCCACGATCCGAGTGAAGGCGGCCAACGCAGACCAGGCCGAAAACCGCGCCCATCTGGTCAGCGGCAAGGGCGTGCTGCGTGTCGAACGTGTGGAGGCCATTCATGCGTGAACCGACGTTCCGCGAAGTGCTGGCGCACATCGATGCGAAGCACAAGGTTGCAGCCAGCGAGGTCGCACACCTGCCTGCTGCGGAATGGCGCACTGCTCGCGGCTACGAACTGTGCAACCGCGAAAAAGAGTTGCACATCGCCCTGGTGGTCCTGCTTGAGCTGGCCGCCGAAAACGCTCCCCAGGCCGCGCCCGTGGCCGCCTCACGCTGAAAGGAACCTGACCATGTGGACCCAAATTCTTCGCATCGTGCTGCTCAAGCTGGCCTTGGTCGGCGGTGGCGCCATGGGCTGGCGCATCGCGCGCCATGTGCTCGCCGATCAGGTACGCCGCGCGGGCCAGGTGCTGCTGGGTAAGCAGGACCTGCGCTGCATCGTCTCGATGCTGAGCGTCATCCAGGCGCGCCATGGCGCCAAGCGCGTCTACCTCGCTGGACCCATGTCCGGCCTGCCGGACCTGAACTACCCAGCATTCAACGCCAAGGCGGCCGAGCTGCGCGCCCGCGGCTGGCATGTCGAGAACCCGGCCGAGAACCCAGCCCCGCCCTGCGGGACATGGCAAGGCTATATGCGCATGGGCCTGTGGCAGCTGATGACCTGCGAGGCCATCTACCTGCTGCCTGGCTGGGCCGGCAGCAAGGGCGCGGCTATGGAATTCAGCATCGCCCAGGCGCTGGGCCTGGAAATCATTGAGGCCGTTTCGCAACTGACCTCCCCGTTTGCTAAGCCAGTCCAGGCGTAAGAAAAAAATGAAGCGTGACGACTTCACCCTACCGCTTGCCTTCCCGGGCGAGCTCATCATCGACAACTTCGCCGGCGGCGGCGGCACCAGCACCGGTCTGGAAGCCGCGTTCGGGCGCCCGGTCGATATCGCCATCAACCACGACCCGCAGGCCCTGGCCATGCACGCGCTGAACCACCCGCACACCCAGCACCTGTGCGAAAGCGTTTGGGAGGTCGACCCGATCAAAGTCACCCGCAATCAGCCCGTGGCGCTGGTCTGGCTGTCGCCCGACTGCAAGCACTTCAGCAAGGCCAAGGGCGGCACGCCGGTGGCGAAGCACATTCGCGGCCTGGCCTGGGTCGGCATGCGCTGGGCCGCGAAGTGCAAGCCGCGCGTGCTCATGCTCGAGAACGTGGAGGAATTCCAGGATTGGGGCCCGCTCATCATCGACGCGGGCGGCAATGCGCGGCCGTGCCCGCGGCGCAAGGGCAAGACCTTCGAGAGCTTTGTGCGCCAGCTGCGCGGCTTGGGCTACACCGTCGACTGGCGCGAGCTGCGCGCCTGCGACTACGGCGCCCCGACCATCCGCAAGCGCCTGTTCCTGATCGCGCGCCGCGACGGTCTGCCCATCGTGTGGCCCGAGGCCTCCCACGGCGAGCCCACTAGCCGCGCGGTGCTGGCCGGCAAGCAGGCCGCGCACCGGTCGGCCGCGGAGTGCATCGACTTCGACCTGCCCGCGGAAAGCGTCTTCGGCCGCAAGAAGCCGCTGGTGCCCAACACAATGCGCCGCGTGGCGAAAGGCCTATGGCGCCATGTGCTGACCAGTGCCAGTCCGTTCATCGTGGGCGTGGGCGGTCGCATGGGCCAGTCGCCGGAGCGATCAGTGCGCGCGCCGATGCAGACCATCACCTCGAAGGCTGACAGCTGCGTGGCAATGCCAATCCTGGCCGCGCTGCGCGGCACCAGCGAGCAGCATCTGGGCGGGCATGACGTCGGCGCTCCGCTGTCGACCATATCGGCCGGCGGGACGCACCACGCGCTGGCCGGGGCCCACCTGATCACGATCGGATACGGCGAACGCGAGGGCCAGGCGGCGCGGGCGCAGGACCTAAGCCTGCCGCTGGGCACGGTGGTGGCCGGCGGCGTGAAAAGCGCACTGGTCGCGGCCTACCTGGTTAAGTACTACAGCGAAGGCGGACAGGACAGCGCCTGCAACGAGCCCATGCACACCGTGCCCACCAAGGCGCGCATGGGCCTGGTGCAGACCCAGCAGGTGCCGGCCGCGCTGCTGAGCGATGAGCACCGCGAGCGCGCGCGCCTGTGCGCCGAACTGCTGCACCAGCACCTGCCCGAGCACTTCCCCGAGCCCGCCGCCCTCGTGCTGATGTGGCATGCGGAGCAATGGTGGGTGCTGGTCGACATCACGCTGCGCATGCTCAAGCCGCGCGAGCTCTACCGGGCCCAAGGTTTCCCCGAGGGATACCAGATCACCGAGATCCCGGACCCTGCCCTTCTGTTCATCGACGGGCAGCAAGCCGGCCATCCGCTGGCGCTGCCCCGCGTCCCGCTCACGGCAACGGCCCAAGTCCGCATGTGCGGCAACAGCGTTTCCCCGCCGGTGGCTGAAGCCCTGGTGTCCGCCAACTTCGCCCATGAGGCAATGATTTACGGAGTAACAGCAGCATGACCAAGACCCCCACCATCACCGGCATGAAATCAGCGCCCGATCCACAGCCCAAGGCCCTGCAGGTGGCCGCAATCCTGCGCGAGAGGCTGGGCATCGACTGCCTGGCGGCCGAACTGCTTGAGTCCCAGCATGCGCGCATCGTCGAGTTGCAACTCGCCCTGGCTGTGCAAGCCCAAGATGCGCGCGGCATGAGTTTGAACGACGAAATGCTGCAGAAGCTTTACGACCAGTTCCTTGTGCAGCACCCCGAAAGCACTGCCGAATTCTCGGCGTTCAACTGGTTCATGGCCGGTGCGACCATCGCTGATTGCTTCAGAGCTGTGCCAAGAGGCTTGTGATGGCGCTCCTCCAGTTCATTTTCCAAAGTGGCTGGCACTTCGTCGGCTCGCTTGTCCTGATCCATGTCGTTGGCAGTTGCATCGTTGACCTGGTGCGCGCAGCCCGGAAAGGCGTTGACCATGAATAACGAATATCTGAGCAACCAAGAAATCAGTCGCCTGACCGGCAGCAGCGAAAACCGCTGCAAGTCGAACTGGCTGCGCGGCCAGCGCATTCCCTTCAAGGAAGACGGAAAGCGCTTGATTGTGTCGCGCATGCATGTTCAGCAGTGGCTGGAAGGTAAGCCCGTGCTCACGCATAGCGGCCTGAACTTGAGCGCCATCCGATAGAGGGTAAGAGGAACAGCGTGCCGAAGATCACCAAATATCCGCGCCTGCGCACCAAGGTTTACAAGACAAAGGACGGCAAGGCCCATGTCTACTACGTCTACGACATGCGCAAAGAAGGAAAGCCAGACATCCGGCTTGGCAACGACCACGCCAAGGCACTGGTGCAGTGGGAGGAACTGCATAACAAACGCCCGCTGACCATAGGCCGACTGGAAGAAGCGTTCGCCCATTGGAAAGAGCGGGAACTGCCGAAATACAGTGGCGACACCCTTTCCGGGTACACCAAGAACCTGAAGACTATCTGGCCCGTGTTCGGCCAGATGGTATGGGAGGAAGTGGACCTACCGACGCTGCGGCAGTACTTGGACCTGCGCACCGGAAAGACCCAAGCCAACCGCGAAATGTCTTTGCTCCGGCTGATCTGGGGCAAAGCCAGGTTGTGGGGGATGACGCGGTGTCCGTGGCCGGCAGAAGGAATAAAGGGCTGGAAGAACGAGGAAAACGCCCGCACCTTCGAGGTCACTGTCGAACTGTTCCGGGCCGTCTACGCGCAGGCCGATCAGGTGCTGCGGGATGGCATGGACACCGCCTCCGCCACGGGCCTGCGGCTGAGAGACGTGATTGCCGTAGAGCTACCGAAAAACGGCCTCATCAAGCACATAGCGAACAAGACCAAAAAGACGAAAGGCGCTATCGAGTTTGCGGTGGCCGAGTCTCCGGTTCTGACCAGCATTGTGGAGCGCCGGCTAAAGATGAACTCGCTTTGCCGAAACCTTATCTGCCTGCCGGATGGCCGCCCTGTGACATCGCGCATGTTGTCCCGCCGCTGGGAAGATGCGCGCGATGCCGCTGCATATCGGGCGGAGGTCTCCGGCGATGAGGAACTTGCCAAGCTGATCCGCTCCATGTATCTGCGTGACATGCGCAGCTTTGCCGCCAACCTGGCAGATGACATTACGGAGGCATCGAAGCTGCTCGACCACAGCAATGTGAGCGTTACGCGAAAGCACTACAGAACCCGTGCCACAAGATTGAAAGCAGTGCGGTAACAAGCTGCTACAACAAAAAAGGGCCTGCACCTTCACCGGATGCAGGCCCTTTTTGCATGCGCTGCAGCTAAAGCGATAGGCGCAAAAGGCATTTGTTAGAAGGGGGCTTTGGGGTCTTTTTTGCGCCAAAAACAGGGTGAAAACCGCATGGATTCTCATGTTGCACTGTGACTCAAAATCCCCCGCCGCAAGGCGTGCCGGTTCGATTCCGGCCCCGGGCACCACAGATATAGTGCTATGAAATTTGAGGTGTTTTCCTCTTAGTTTCCTCAGCCGTTTCCTCAAAGCCTGCAACCTTCACTGGTTGCGGGCTTTTTGTTTTTTTAGCTAAGCGCCCGATCAACCCGCTATCGGCCGCGATCTGGCCCTTGAGCGCCTTCACCTGGGCGTCTCGGATTTCGACCAGTCCTCCAAGTCGGCCAACCCATCCCACGCCTCTTGCAGAAAGCCCGCCGAGCTCCTTGTGTCGATCTGCGAAACAGGCTGTTTATGTACGTACAAAAATAGATTGCACGACACTATTTATTGTGCGTACAATAAATAACATGAAAACAGAATTCGATGCCATCAAGGACGCCGCGAACCAGCAAAAGCATGGCGTGTCGCTTTCGCTGGCAAGCATGATCGAATGGCAGGACGTGCTCTGTTTCGTGGACGATCGCGCCGACTACAAGGAAGTGCGCGAAGTCGGTTTCGCTGTGATCGATTGGCGCCTGTACGTGGTGGTGTTTGTGCAGCGCGGCGACACGATGCGAATCATCAGCCTGCGCAAGGCCAACAAGAGGGAGTTAAAGCACTATGAACAAGCGTCTGAATAAATCGGGGCTCATCGCCCCTACCGATGCCGAGGATGCAGCGATCAATCGCGGTATTGCTGCAGACCCCCACACAGTGGAAATCACGGCGGAACTGGCTGCCCGGATGCAGCCATTACGCCGGCGTGGACGGCCGGCAGTCGAGCGCCCCAAAGCTCCGATGACCACGCGCGTCGATGCAGATGTCCTCGAGGCCATCAAGCACAGCGGCAAGGGCTGGCAAACCCGCCTGAACGATGTGCTGCGGGAGGCAGTTCAAAAGGGAAAATTCAAGGCTGCGGCATAACGTCCTGCCGGCCATCAGCCAATCCATTGAGGCCGGCACGCGCGGGCCTTGTCACATACAGCGGCCGCATACGGCCTCATGCTCAGGCTCAGTTGCAAACCTTCTTGCTCGCGCTGGTGGAGCCATCCTTGCAAATGAACTTCCCAGCGGAACAATGCGACACGCCGCCCTTTTTGCCCGAGCATGGGGTGTTGGCGGCGTAGCTCGCCAGGGGCACGGCGCATGCCATCAGCAGCGCTATGAGCTTCTTCAATGCGTTCGATGTCATCTCTCCCTCCCCTTATTGGTGAATTGGCCTCTGCGGTCCATCAATCGGTAAGTTAGCAACAACTTATTCCGGCTTCGGAACATTGCCGGCCGCCGTCAATAGCGCGCGCGCTTTTTCGGACCCATTGCGTCACATCTGCAGCAGCGCGCTCGGCTGGTGCCAGCGTGCTGGCGGACGCGCCTGAACGGGAGCAAGTGACGACACATAGCACACCTACGCATAGGGTTGAATTGGCCCGGGCACAACGAAAGCCGTCAAGTCTCAACGACTTGGCGGCTTTTTTCGTTGTCGCCCCTGCCTTTCATCGGCAGACCGCAAATAACTGTCGTAAATCCGACATAACAGCCTCAGCCCTGGCGGCTAACGGACGAAAGCAACACAGAAGCGCCAGTAGTATTGCCGGCGCCCACCATCCGTGAAAACCCTAGCCCATGCCTACTCTCTCTCTTCGCCAGAAACTCCTGGCGCCGCTGGCTTTTTGCCTGCTCGCGCTGCTTACGCTGACCCTTTTCAATGCCTTCGAGGCGCGCGGCAAGGCCTATGAGGCGCGCCAGACGGCGCTGCGCGATTTCGTCGATTCGGCCGACAGCATGATTGCGGCTATTGCCGCCGAGGCCAAGGCCGGCAAGCTGCCCGAGGAAGAAGCCAAGGCCACGGCCATTGCGCGCGTGGGCCAGCTGCGCTATGCCGGCGGCTCCGGCTACATCACCAACATCACCACCGGCTCGGTCGTGCTGAACAACCCCTCCACGCCGAAGTTCAACGGCAAGTTCATGGGCGATTTCCAGGATGCGAAGGGCGGCTATCTCTACCGCGACATCGCCGCCGTGGGCGCGTCGCCCAAGGGCAACGGCATCATCTCCTATTGGTGGCCACGCCCCGGCGCCACCGAGCCCAGCGAGAAGCTGGCCTATGTCAAACGCTCGACGGCGTGGAACTGGGATCTGGTCGCGGGCGACTATGTGGACGACATCCAGCAGGCCTTCGTGGCCTCGCTGCTCAAGTCGCTGGTGGTGCTGGCCGTGCTGGCGGCGCTGCTGGCCGTGATTGCCTGGATGGCGACGCGCAGCGTGCTCCATGCCATTGGCGGCGAGCCCGCGGTGGCGGCCGAGATTGCCAACCGGATTGCCAGCGGCGACCTGTCGCAGACCGGTCTCGAGGGCGCCGCACCCGCGCCTGAAGGCAGCGTCATGGCTGCCGTGCAGCAGATGAGCGTGCAGCTGCGCGATCTGGTGACACGCATCCACGCCACGGCGGGCGTCATCCACCACTCGGCTGGCGAGATTGCCACCGGCAGCCTGGATCTGTCGCAGCGCACCGAGCGCCAGGCCAGCGCGCTGGAGGAAACGGCGGCTTCCATGGAAGAGCTGACCGCCACCGTGCACCAGAACGCCGAGAATGCCCAGCGCGCGAGCCAGATCGCCACCGGCGCCTGCACGGTGGCCGAGCGCGGCGGCGCGGTGGTCGAGCAAGTGGTCGCCACCATGGGCGAGATCAACAGCTCCTCGCGCCGCGTCGTGGACATCATTGGCGTGATCGATGGCATTGCCTTCCAGACCAATATCCTGGCGCTGAACGCGGCGGTGGAGGCCGCGCGTGCCGGCGACCAGGGCCGTGGTTTCGCCGTCGTGGCCGGCGAAGTGCGCACGCTCGCGCAACGCAGCGCCTCCGCGGCGCGCGAAATCAAGACCATGATCCAGGCTTCGGTGGAACGGGTGGATGCGGGCGCCGCGCTGGTCGACGACGCTGGCCAGACCATGCGCGAAGTGGTCTCGACGGTGCGCAACATCACCGGCATCGTGACCGAGATTGCTGCGGCAAGCCGTGAGCAGAGCAGCGGCATCCAGCAGGTGGGACAAGCCGTGACCGATATGGACCGGGTGACGCAGCAGAATGCCGCCTTGGTCGAGCAATCGTCGGCCGCGACGCAAGTCTTGCAGGAAGAGTCGGAAAAGCTGTCGCGCCTCACGGCTTCGTTCAAGCTCTGAGCCGGGGCACTGTCTGAAACCACGCCAGCGGCGGCGCGCGTGGCGCCCGTCACTGACGTTTTTTCTCCACAAACGCACAGGACAAAGCTGTGGACAAGCTGTGCCCAGCCAGTGCAAAGCCACGCCAAGTCCTTGCCGGACCAGCAGCCCGGCTGGCGTGCCGCAATTTAAGGCATTGCCGCTATCGGAACGGGTTCAGCGATACGCGCTATTGCCCATCAGTCCTCCTGGCGGCGGATCAATTCGCGCCCCAGCGGAGTGATCGTCCACTTCTTGTCCTCGTCCTGCTTTGCGAGCCCGAACTCCAGCAGGCGCTTGGACAGATGTTCGCGGGCTGCGGTCTCGAATGAAATGACTTCGCCCATTTCCATGTTCTTGAGCGCTTCCAGTTCATCGATGGTGGGCTCGAAATGCGGCAGGTGGTCACGGGCGGTCATGGTTCTCTCCGGAAATCTGTAACAGGTGCCCCAGCGTAGCCTCTCGTCGGGGCCGGTGCAAGCGTGCAGCACGAGGTCGGCGCGACCGCTGACAAAAGCGCGCAGCAAGTTATCCCCGCTGCAGACGCCCAAGCATGTGGACAACTGCCGCCCTTGGCCGGGATAAGCATGCCAAGTTCTTGTCGCCAAAGGAAAAAACCCAGCCTGCCTGATTTTTAGGCAGTGAAAACCGGCGCCGGCGTCAGTTCTTCCAGCGCGCGCTGGCCCAGGCGCACCACAGCAGTCCGGCCAATGCCAGCGCACCGCCAGCCGTGCCGATATGCGTGAGCGATGCATGCTGGATCACTTGGTTGCCCAGCAGCGCGCCGCCGCCAATGCCGATGTTGTAGATCCCCGAAAACATGGCCATGCCGACATCGGTGGCGTCCGCTGCCTGGCGCAGCACCAGCGACTGCATGGCCAAGCCAAAGCAGATCATGCCGGCGCCCCATACCGACACCACGGCATACATCGACCAGGGATGGGCCGACGCGGGCAGCAGCAGCCACAGGCACAGCACCAGGCCGGCGCAGGTGGCCAGAAGAAAGCCGCGCGGAAAACGCATGCCGAAGCGGCTGAACAGCAGGCTGCCGCCCAGGCCCATGCCGCCAAACAGCAGCAGCGCCAGCGTGACGCTCTCCCCGCCCAGCCCGGCCACGGTGTGCACGAAGGGCTCGATGTAGCTGTAGCCCGTGAACTGCGCGGTGATCACCACCACCAGCAGCACATAGAGCCAGACCAGCGAACCACGGCGCAGCAGCATCGGCACGCTGGCCAGCGAGCCAGCGTTTTCGCTGGGCAGCAGCGGCAGCAGACGGAACAGGCTCAGCATGGCCAGCGCCGCGACCGCGCCAATGGCCAGGAAGGTCATGCGCCAGCCCAGCAGTTCGCCCACCACGCGCCCCAGCGGAATGCCCAGCACCATGGCCACCGACGTGCCCACGGCCAGCAGGCTCAGCGCCTGCGCCTTCTTGCCCTCGGGCGCCAGGCGCACCGCGAGCGACGCGGTGATGGCCCAGAAGATCGCATGCGACAGCGCCACGCCCACGCGGCTGACCAGCAGCATGGCGTAGCTGTTGGCAATGCCCGAGAGCATGTGGCTCGCGATGAACACCGCCAGCACACCCATCAGCAAGCGGCGGCGCTCGACATTGCGCGTGAGCAGCATGCAGGGCAGCGAGGCCAGCGCGACGATCCACGCATAGACCGTCAGCATCAGGCCGACTTCCTCCGCGGGCATGGCGAAGCTCGCGCCTATGCCGCTGAGCAGGCCGACCGGAACGAATTCCGTGGTGTTGAAGACAAAGGCCGAGATGGCCAGGGCGACCACCGCCATCCAGGAGGTGGGTTTTGCAGAGGGGAGAGTGGACATGGAGGGCGCGCGCAGCACGCAATTGAGACGCGGGAAACCGTGGCCTGCGCCCGAAGGGGCGCTCTCGGCCACGGCCCGGAGCATAGCGGTCCGGCGCCACCCCTGCGCCCATGCGGCAAGTGCCCTTATGCCGCACCAGGCTGAGCCTGCGGCTTCTCAATAGGCAATCGTGAAGCGCTGGCGCACATGGGCCGGGCGCTCGAGTTCGTCGACCACGGCCACGGCCAGGTCGGCGGCCGAAATGGTGCCGGGCTGGTCGCCATCCATCAGCGGCTCGTCCTTGCCCACGCGGTACTTGCCGGTGCGCTCGCCGCGTCCGCCGGGTACGAAGCCGATGGGCGGGCTCAGCAGGGTCCAATCGAGCTGCTGCTCCAGCTCCTGCAATTCCTTGAGCAGGTCGCGCGCCGCGCGCGCGCCGTCCAGGATCGCCGCCGGGAAACCCGGGGTATCGACGATCTGCACGCCGGGCGCCGCGTACAGGCTGCCGGCGCCGCCCACCACGATATAGCGCTTGACGCCCGCGGCTTTGATGCCGGCCTGGATCGCACGCGAGCCCTGCATGAAGTCTTTGTAGATGTCGGGATTGCCCCAGCCGGCATTGAAGCCGCTGAGCACGGCATCGCAGCCGGCCACCGCCTGCCGCACCTGCTGCGCGTCCTGCACATCGGCGCGCACCACGCTCAGGCCCGGGCGCGGCGTGTATTTGGCGGGGTCGCGCGCCAGCGCCACGACCTCGTGCCTGCGCCGCAGCAGTTCATCGAGCAGGGCCGAGCCGACAAAGCCCGTGCCGCCGATCAGTGCAACTTTCATGGAAACTCCTCGAAAAGACAGTGAAGAAGGCCTCACGATAGGCCTGTGGACGCCATGGCGGTAGAGGCCCAAAGGCACATTGACCTTGAAGCCGTGCTTCACAATCCACGGCATGGACGATTTCAAACGCATGGCGATCTTTGCGCAGGTGGTGGAACGGGGCTCGATGAGCGCCGCGGCGCGCGTGCTGGGCATGAGCCCCTCGGCGGTAAGCCAGCAGCTGCGCCAGCTCGAACGCGCGGGCGGCGTCACGCTGCTGCACCGCACCACACGCCAGCTCACGCTCACCGACGCCGGCAGCCGCTTCTATGCCCAGTGCGCGGCCATGTGCGCGGCCGCGGCGCAGGCCCGCGCCGAACTCGAGGCCGAGCGCGAGCAACCCGGCGGCGAACTGCGCATTGCCGCGCCCGTGGGATTCGCCCGGCATATCGCACCCGCGCTGGGGCAGTGGCTTGCAGGGCACCCGGCGCTGCGCCTGCTGTTGCTGGTGGACGATGCGCCCATCGATCTGGTGCAGGGCCGAATCGACCTGGCCATCCGCTTTGGCGATCTGCGCGACTCGGGCTGGGCCGCGCGCCGGCTGGGCCGCATGGCGTGGTGGCTATGCGCCGCGCCGCAGTGGGTCGCGCAGCATGGCGCGCCCCCGCACCCGGCGCAGTTGGCCGGCGCGCGCTGGCTCGGCATGAGCGGACGGCTGGATTGGGAATGCCGGCACCCCGACGCGGGCGTGCACCACTGGCAGCTTCAGCCGCAGGTGGCCAGCAACAACCATTGGTCGCTGCAGCAGATGTGCGAGGCCGGGCTGGGGCCGGCGCTGCTCGCCGCCATGGATGTCAGCGATGCAGTGCAGCAGGGCCGGCTGCTGCGGCTGCTGCCGCAGTGGACGCTGGGCGGGCTCGATATCTGGGCCATGACGCCGCAGCGCGACGCCCAGCCCGCCAAGGTGCGCCAGGCCATCGCGGCGCTGCAGGCCTATCTCGCGCAGCTGCCGGGCGTGCAGGCGCCCAGCGGGCCCGCGCCTTAGGCGAGAGACTTTACGCGCTGCAGCTGGGCCATGGCGCTAAGGCACGACTGTGCCACTTCCACGCCCTTTTTGACGAAATGCGTCCGGAAGAACTCCAGGTGGTCCGCGTGTTCGTGGAAATCGCGCGGCGTGAGCACCGCCGACAGCACCGGCACGTCGGTGTCGAGCTGCACGCGCATCAGGCCGTCGATCACGGCGCTGGAGACGAACTCGTGGCGGTAGATGCCACCGTTGACGACCAGCGCGCAGCCGATGATGGCGTCGAACTGGCCGGTTTGCGCGAGGCGCTTGGCCATCAGTGGAATCTCGAAGGCGCCGGGCACGTCGAAATGCGCGATGTGCGCCGCCGGCATGCCCTGTTCGATCAGTTCGGTCACGGCGGCATCGCGCGCCTGGTGCACGACATCGGTGTGCCAGCTGGCGCAGATCAGCGCGACGCGGCTGTCGCGTGCGACGGAAGTCCAGGCGGGCGCCTTGGCAACAGAGGAGGAAACGGAAGAAACGATGGCAGTGGAAGTCTGATTCATGACAAGTACAAGGTTGGCAACATGAATCAGGGCGCGCGCGAAGCTGCGCGGCCACAGGGCCGGAACTCCAGGCACACTGCGGCTGCGAGGGAATGCGCGATCTCTTGCATCCGGACTATGACCGTCGGCTCTGGCATCTCACCAGATCTGCTGACCCTGCAAGCTGTGCGTGCAGGAGTGCACGCTTCACCTCCAGGCGCTCGCGGGCTGCTGCGATCGGGTCGCAGATACCGCCGGTGGGGAATTGCACCCCGCCCTGAGAACGCTGGCCCCACGGGGAGGCCGAGGTCGATTCTAGCGCCACGGCTGCGGCGCCACGCGCAAAACAGTTATGCGGATACGGCTACATCTGGCAACAACCATGGAGCGCAGGCAAAGCTCAAGGCGATGGCGTCTTGACCGTCAACCAAACCCCGTGCTGCCGCGTATAAGAGGAAAGCATCGCGGTAGCCACCGCACTGCGCCCAGGGGCGCCCACTGCATCCACGGCACCAGCGCCCCGGGATGCCTTCCAAGACGGAGATACCTATGCGCCATCCTTCCACCCGCCTTCTGGCCGCCAGCGCGCTGGCCGCGCTGGTCGCGGGCTGCGTGGTTCCGCCCGAGCCCTACTACGACGGCCCGGGGCATGTTTACGAGTCGCGCAGCACGGTCATCTATGACCAGCCGGCCACCATCTACCGCAGCGCGCCGCCGATCTACGGCAGCCCGCCGCCGGTCTACGTCATACCCGACCGGCGCGACGAGCGCGCCTGGCGCGAGTACGAGCGCCGCCAGATGGAGCGTGAGCGCATGGCGCGCGAGCGCGAACGCGACCTGAACCGGCTGCAGATGGAGCAGCGCCGCGCCCAATCCGACCTGCAGCGCCAGCAATTCGAACGCATGCGCGACCAGCAGCGCGCGCAGGCCGAGCGCGAGCGCTTCCAAGCCGAGCGCCAGCGAGACCAGCAGCGCGATCAGCAGCGTGCCCAAGCCGACCGCCAGCGCGACCAGCAGCGCGCCGAAGCCGAGCGCCAGCGCGCGCAGCAGCAACAGCAGCAACAACAACGGCCGCCGCAAGACGACCGGCGGGGCCAGCGCGATGGCGAGAACCGCGGCTGGGGCCCGCGCGGCGACCGCGGCAGCTGATCGCCGCACGCCATGGCCTTGCACCCGCGTGCCCTCCTTGCCCGCGCCCTTGCCGGGGCGCTGGCGGCGCTGTGCCTGGGCGGCGGGCCGGCCCAGGGCCAGGTACTGCGCTGCACCGATGCGCGCACGGGTGCCGTGAGCTATACCGACGGCAGTTGCGCCAGCCCCGGAAAAGCCGAGCAGGTGCTGCCGGCCCTGAGCCCCGAGGCACTGGCCCGGGAGCGCGAGCAAGCGGCCCAGGCCATTGCACGCAAGGAGCAGCGCCTGCGGCTCGAAGCCGAAGCCGCCGCGCTTAGTCCCCCGACGCCGGCTCCGGCGCAGGCCCAGACCGCCGCCGAAACGCCGCGCTGCGGCGCATCACGCCAGCAGCTGCAGGGCCTGCTGGCCCGTCCCGGCAGCGATGCGGCGGTCTACAGCCAGCAACTGGCGGCCGCGCAGCAGCAGGTCGAGCGCGATTGCCTGGGCCCACAGGCCTATGGCGAACTGGAGCAGGCGCGCGCGCGCACGGCGGCGCCCATCGCACCGGTGATCGTGGTGCCGCCGCTGCGGCCGCCACGTCCGCTGCCACCGCCGGTGCAGCCGCCGCGCCCGCAGATGCAGCACTGCAACGTCTTTCGCTGCTACGACCGCCAGGGCAACACCTATCCGCACTAGCGCACTGGCGTGCCGCGCAGTCCCAGCTCCACCGTGGGATAGCGCAGCGCCACGCGCAGTTCGTGCGCCAGCCGCGTGGTGCGCAGCCGGCGCGACTCGCCCATGAAGCTCAGCAGCGTGAGCGGCAGTTCGCCCTGGGCCTGGCTGCGCGAGACGCGCTGCGGCCTGGGCATGCCATACAGGTCGGCAGCCAGGTCGAAGTAGTCGCCCATGCGCATGTCGCTGGCATCGGCCACGTTGTAGATGCGTTGCGCACGGCCACGCCACAGGGTCGCGATGCAGGCGCGCGCGAGGTCGTCGGCATGGATGTGGTTGGTGTAGACATCGTCCTCGGGGCGCAGCACCGGCGTGCCGCGCAGCAGCCGTGCGCGCGGCGTGCCGCCCGCGCGGTCGGGCGCATAGATGCCGGGAATGCGCAGGATGCTGGCGCGCAGGCCCTGGCGGCCCACCCAGCGCAGCGTGCGCTCGGCGTTGGCACGGCGCATGGCGCGCGCGGTATGCGCCGCGGCCGGCCGGCTCTCATCAACCCAGGCGCCGCCGCAGTCGCCGTAGACACCGCTGGTCGAGGCGTAGACCAGGCCCTGCGGCAGGGCGCGCCGGCGCAGCGCCTGCACCAGCGCCGTCGTGCGCGGATCGAGCCACCAGCGCGGTGCTTCCTCCGAGGCGGACGGCGGCGGCGCAAGATGCAGCACGCGCGTGCCCAGTCCCGCAAGGCGGCGCAGGCTGCGCGCATCGTCGAGATCGCCCAGCAGCGGCGTGATGCCCTGGGCACGCAGCGAGGCGCGGCGCGCGGGTGTCGAGGTCAGCGCCAGCAGGCGCACGCCGCGGTTGCCGCGCAGGTCGCGCGCCACGCGCTGGCCGACATCGCCGCAGCCGACGATCAACAGGCGCTGGCGGCGAAAGCGCGCTGGACGTGCCCCGAGAGGGTTTTGGTTTGAAGGCAAAATTCACCCTGTTGTGCAGGCAGGCCATGACCCCGGCCCGGCCCGCAAAAGCTCCTAGGATAACGAGAACATGACCCTGATTGCGAACCCCATCCACCAGATCACCGTGCAACCCAGCGGCCGAGCCTTCGCGAGCCAGGGCGAGGAAACCATTCTGGCCGCCGCCATCCGCGCCGGCGTGGGCCTGCCCTATGGCTGCAAGGATGGGGCCTGCGGTTCGTGCAAGTGCAGGAAACTCAGCGGCAGCGTGGTGCATGGCGAACACCAGGCCAAGGCCCTGACGCCCGATGAAGAAGCCGCCGGGTTCGTGCTGACCTGCTGCGCCACGGCGCAGACCGACGTGGTGCTGGAGTCGCGCCAGGTCACCGATGAAAGCGCGTTTCCCGTCAAGAAGATGCCGGTGCGCGTGGCGGCGCTGGAGAAGCTGGCGCACGACGTGATGCAGGTGCGCCTGCAGTTGCCCGCCATGGAGAAGTTCCGCTACCACGCGGGCCAGTATGTCGAGTTCATCCTGCGCGACGGCGCGCGCCGCGCCTATTCGATGGCCACGCCGCCGCACCAGCAAGACACGGCGCCGGGCATGGAGCTGCACATCCGCCACATGCCCGGCGGGCTGTTCACCGAACATGTGTTTGCCGGCATGAAGGAGCGCGAGATCCTGCGCATCGAAGGCCCGTTCGGCAGCTTCCACCTGCGCGAAGACAGCGACAAGCCCATCATCTTGCTGGCCTCGGGCACGGGCTTTGCGCCGATCAAGGCGCTGATCCTGCACATGCAGCACAAGCAGATCACCCGCCCGACCACGCTGTACTGGGGCGGCCGCCGGCCGCAGGACCTGTACCTCGACGGCTGGCTGCGCGAGCAACTGGCGCAGATGCCCTTCCTGACCTACGTGCCGGTGGTGTCCGAAGCCCTGCCCGAAGATGCCTGGACCGGCCGCACCGGCTATGTGCACCAGGCCGTGCTCGATGACTTCGAGGACCTGAGCGGCCACCAGGTCTATGCCTGCGGCGCGCCCATCGTCGTGGATTCGGCGCGCACCAGCTATATCCGCCAGGGCGGCCTGCCGGAGGAAGAGTTCTTTGCCGATGCATTCACGTCGGAAGCCGACAAGCACGGCGCATGATCCATGAGTAAAACTACGCATGTGCAGTGCGAATGATACAAAATTTACGATTTTTCTCAGGAAAGCTGCATTGAGACGTTGACCCAGGGGACAGAAAGCAGTTTTTTTGCAAGAATCGACGGGCAATGAACCGTCGCAACAGTCTCCTCTCGCTGCTCGCCGCCTGCGCGGCCCTCGCAGCCCCCCTCGCCCACGCCCAAGAACCCATCCGCCTGATCGTGCCCTATGCGCCCGGCGGTCCGCTCGACATCACCTCGCGCGCGCTGGCCGAGCGCGTGCGCGACACGCTGGGCGTGGTGATCATCGAGAACAAGGCCGGTGCCGGCGGCAACATCGGCGCCGATGCCGTGGCCAAGGCCGCTCCCGACGGCCTGACGATCGGCCTCGCGGCCACGGCAACGCATGCGGTCAACCCCTGGCTCTACTCGCGCATGCCCTTCGACGCGGCCAAGGACTTCGCCGGCATCACGCAGATGGTGCGCGTGCCCAACGTGCTCGTGGTCAACGCCGACTTTGCCGAACGCAACAAGATCAACAGCGTTGCCGACCTGCTGGCCTACGCCAAGAACAACCCCGGCAAGCTCAACTACGGCAGCGGCGGCAACGGCAGCGCCGGACACCTCGCGGGCGAGATGCTCAAGCAGAAGGCCGGCATCTTCGCGCTGCACGTGCCCTACCGCGGCGCCAACCCGGCGCAGCTGGCACTGCTGTCCGGCGAAGTCGACTTCAACATCGACAACCTGGCTGCGGCCTCGCCCAATATCCGCTCGGGCAAGCTCAAGGCCCTGGCCGTGACCTCGCTGGCGCCGTCCCCGCTGCTGCCCGGCGTGCCCGCGCTGTCCAAGACCTTCCCCGGTTTCTCCATCGACACCTGGTGGGGCCTGGTGGCGCCGGCCGGCACGCCGCAAGCCGTGCTCGACAAGCTCAACAAGGCATTCACCGACGCCCTCAAGGCGCCCGAAACCAAGACCCGTTTCGAGATGCTGATGGCCGAACCCGTGGCCTCGACCCCCGCCGCGTTCGACCAGTTCATGGCCGCCGAACGCAAGAAGTACCAGCAGGTGGTGAAGGCTTCCGGGGCCAAGGTGGATTGATATCTGCCGGCTTGGATGAAAAAACCCCGTCGCAGGTGACTGCGGCGGGGTTTTTCATTGGGGTTGGTGAATGGGTTTTCGTGCAGGCCCTCAGGCCCCGTTCAATCTCTGCACCCAGTCCGCCCCCTCGACCCGTTCGATGCGCTGGTCCGCCACGGCCTGCAACTGCGCCGCGGTCACCCGATTCGGTGCCAGCTCGGCCAGCGGCAACAGCACGAAGGCGCGCTCGCCGATGCGTGGATGCGGCAAGGTCAGGCGCTGCGTGTCCAGTTGCTGCTCGCCATGGGCCAGCAGATCCAGATCCAGCGTGCGCGGTGCATTGCGGTAGGGGCGCTCGCGCCCCGCGGCCTGTTCGATGGCCTGCAGCGCGTCCAGCAGCGCCAGCGGCGCCAGGCGTGTCGATAGCTCGGCCACGGCATTGAGGTAGTCGGGGCCGCCGGCATCGATGGGCGCGCTGGCGTAAAGCCCCGAGACCCGAACGTGCCGCGTTGCAGGCAGCGCCGCGAGGGCCCGCACGGCGCGCGTCAATGCCGCGCCGCGGTCGCCGAGATTGGCGCCCAGCCCGATCCAGGCCAGGACTTCAGGCGCTTGCGACACGGCTCAGTACGGCGAGGCGTCGTCGGTGGTGCCGCGGTGCAGGTCGCCCCCGGCATCGGCGGCGCCATCGGCTGCGCCATCGGTGGGCTTGCGGCGGCGGCGGCGGCGTTTCTTCGGCGCGGCGCCCTCTTCGCCCACGGCCGGCAGGGCATCGGCGGCGCCGGGCTCGGGCGCGGCGACAGGTGCCGGTGCCGCCTTGGCAACGCGTCGCGGCGCCGGCGCGGCGGTCTTCTGGCGCTGGCGCTGCTCCTCGCGCGCCTGCGCGATCAGATCGTCGCGGCGCAGGTCGTCGGCCTGCTGGAACTCCTGCCACCAGTTGGCCAGGCCTTCCTCGACCTCGCCCACGTCGGCGCGCAGGCGCAGGAAGTCGAAACCGGCGCGAAAGCGCGCCTGCTCGACCAGGCCCAGCGGCGTCGCGCCGCTGCGCTTCTCGAAGCGCGGCTGCATGACCCAGATCTCGCGCATGTCGGCGGCCAGCTTGCCGCGGCCGGAGACGTCGCCGATGCGCTGGTTAAACACGTCGTCGATCGCATCCTGCAAAGCCGGGAACGAATGCTGGCGCTGCTGCAGGCGCTGCTCCCAGCCCTGCTTGACGTCCTGCCACAGCACGCAGGCCAGCAGAAAGCTGGGCGCGACCGGCTTGCCCTCGCCCACGCGGCGGTCGGTGTCGGCCAGCGCGGCCTTGACGAAGGGATGGTCGGCACGCTCGACCACGACATCGAGCAGCGGATAGATGCCGCGGTCCAGGCCCAGCGAACGCAGTTGCGCCACCGAGGCCAGCGCATGGCCGGTCTGCAGCAGCTTGAGCATTTCATCGAACAGCCGGCTCTGCGGCACTTCGTTCAGCAGGTGCTGGCTGGCAATCAGCGGCGCGGCGGTCTTGGGCTCGAGCTTGAAGCCGACGTCATGCAGCTTGGCGGCAAAGCGCACGGCGCGGATGATGCGCACCGGGTCTTCGCGGTAGCGCGTGGCGGCATCGCCGATCATGCGCAGCACGCGCTTCTTCGCGTCCTGGATGCCCTTGTGGTAGTCGACCACGATCTGCGTGGCCGGATCGTAGTACATGGCGTTGATGGTGAAGTCGCGGCGCGTCGCGTCCTGGTCCTGCGGGCCCCAGACGTTGTCGCGCAGCACGCGGCCGCTGGCATCGACCGCATGCTTCATGCCGGCCAGCGCCGCCTTGCTGGTGCGCTCGTTGCCCGACACGCTCTCGGCCAGGCTGTTGTCGAGGAACGCGCGGAAGGTCGAGACCTCGATGACCTCGTTCTCGCGGCCGCGGCCATAGACCACGTGCACGATGCGAAAACGCTTGCCGATGATGAACGCGCGCCGGAACAGGCTCTTGACCTGCTCGGGCGTGGCATTGGTGGCGACGTCGAAATCCTTGGGCCGCAGACCCAGCAGCAGGTCGCGCACGGCACCGCCGACGATATAGGCCTCGAAGCCCGCGTCCTGCAGCGTCTCGACCACGTCGAGGGCGCGCCGGTCGACGAGTTCGGGATCGATGCCATGCACCGAGGCCGGCACTTCCTCGCGCTTGCCAAAGGGGTGCTTTTGCGCACGCGCGCTGGCGCCGGGCTTGCCCAGCAGTTTGTCGATGAAGGTTTTGATCATGGGTGTTCGGTAAACAGGTCCAGTATGCGCCAGCCGCGCTGCCGGGCCAGGGCGCGCAGGCGCGCGTCGGGGTTGGTCGCGACCGGGTGGTCGACTTTTTCCAGCAAGGGCACGTCGTTCATCGAGTCGCTGTAGAACGTGCTCTCGACATCGCCCCAGTCCAGCCCGCGCTGCGCCAGCCACTGCTGCATGCGCAGCACCTTGCCTTCGCGCATCGTCGGATGCCCGTCGATCTCGCCGGTGATCCAGCCCGACGCATCGCGCGCGAGCTGCACCGCCAGCAGTTCATCGACGCCCAGCGCCTGGGCGATCGGGCGGGTGATGAACTCGTTGGTCGCGGTGACGATCACGACCTGGTCGCCGGCATCGCGGTGCGACTCGATCAGCGCCAGTGCCGCCTGCCGGATCGCGGGCGTGATCACTTCCGCCATGAACTGCGCATGCGCCCGGGCCGAGGCCTCGGCGCCGCGCGCGCGCACCGCCTCGGTGGCAAAGCGCACGTAGTCATGCACATCGAGCGTGCCCGCCTGGTAGTCGGCGAAGAACGCGTCATTGCGGCGCCCGAATTCCTCCGGGTCCGTCCAGCCGATGCGGGTCGTGAAAACGCCCCACTCGTAGTCCGAGTCCAGGGGCAGCAGGGTGTGGTCCAGATCGAACAGCGCGAGCCGCGGGCGGGCGCTGGGCGCGTGAGAGGTTGGCATGGGGTTCCAGAAAAAGAGGCCGGCAGCGGTGGCTACTCGGTCTCCAGCATGGTCTTGAGCAGTGGAATGGTGATGGCCCGCTTGTTGCGCAACGCAAAGCCATCGAGCATGTCGAGCAACTGCATGAGGCTGCCCAGATCGCGCGAGAAGCGCTTGAGCATGTAGTCCATCACATCGTCGCCGAGAAACACGCCGCGCGAATCGGCCTCCTGGCGCAGCACCGCGCGGCGCGCGGGCTCGTCAAGCAGCCGCAGCTGGAACACATGGCCCCAGCCCAGGCGGCTGCGCAGGTCCTCGCGCAGCTTCAGGTCGGCCGGCGGCAGTTCGCCGGCGGCCAGCACCCAGCGCGGAATGCCCGTGGCCGGGCTGGTCGCGTTGACGAACCAGTTGAAAGCCCGCGCCTGCTGCATGGGCGTGTACAGATGGACATCGTCCATCAGCACGGCCGACCAGCGCTCGTCGAACTCCGGAGGATAGCCTATCGACGCATCCAGCCAGCCGACAATGGCCCCCTGCTCGCGCAGCGCTTCGCGCACCGACTTGAGCAGATGGGTCTTGCCAGAGCCCGATTCGCCCCACAGATAGGTCGGCACGGGCGAGCGCGGCATCTGGCCGCGGCCCTCGCCGACCCACAGCCGCAGGTGCTGGAGCACCGCCGTGTTCGGGCCGGCAAAGAACCGCGACAACGAGGGACTCGTCGCCAGGCCGATATCCAGCGCCATCTGCTTCATGAACGGCATGCGCGGCACGCCCTCCTGCCTGGAACCAGGGGAGGCCGTGCGCAACAGGCTGGCAAGGGAAAGTTCGGCAACATTACAGGCGACAGGACAAAAGGCCCCCGGCACAGAAGACTGCACCAGGGCTCGGAAGGCGCAACCAGGGTTGCGCGCCGCTGATTTTAGTCTGCGCGCGCGTCCACGGCACGCTGCCGCGCTGCACAGACCCGGGGAAAAGCCCTTGAAACCAGCCTCATGCCTCCCGCGAAGCAGGCGGTCGCCGTAAAATCCCGGAGTTCCGCCCCTGCCGGGCACACCTGCACTGACCCATCCATGAGCTCCTCCGCCACTCCCTCCACTCCCATTTCCTATAAAGACGCTGGCGTCGACATCGTTGCCGGCGATGCGCTGGTCGAGCGCATCAAGCCGCTGGCGAAGAAAACCATGCGTGAAGGCGTGATGGCTGGCATCGGCGGCTTCGGCGCGCTGTTCGAAGTGCCCAAGCGCTACCAGGAACCCGTGCTGGTTTCGGGCACCGATGGCGTGGGCACCAAGCTGCGCCTGGCATTCGAGTGGAACATGCATGACACCGTGGGCATCGACCTGGTGGCCATGAGCGTCAACGACGTGCTGGTCCAAGGCGCCGAACCGCTGTTCTTCCTCGACTACTTCGCCTGCGGCAAGCTGGACGTGGACACCGCTGCGGCCGTGGTCGGCGGCATCGCGCGCGGCTGCGAGCTCTCGGGCTGCGCGCTGATCGGCGGCGAAACCGCTGAAATGCCCGGCATGTATCCCGAAGGCGAATACGACCTCGCCGGCTTCGCCGTCGGCGCCGTCGAGAAGTCGAAGATCCTCACCGGCCAGAACGTGCAGGCCGGCGACGTGGTGCTGGGCCTGGCCTCGGCCGGCGTGCACTCCAACGGCTTCAGCCTGGTGCGCAAGTGCATCGAACGCGCCGAAGCCAATGGCAGCGTCCCCGCCACGCTGGACGGCAAGCCCTTCAAGCAGGCCATCATGGAACCCACGCGCCTGTACGTGAAGAACGTGCTGGCCGCGCTGGCCCAGCATCCCATCAAGGCGCTGGCCCACATCACCGGCGGCGGCCTGCTGGAGAACATCCCGCGCGTGCTGCCCGAAGGCCTGGCCGCGCACCTCGATGCGGGCAGCTGGCCGCAGACCGAGCTGTTCGCCTGGCTGCAGGCCACGGCCGGCATCGACGCGGTGGAAATGAACCGCACCTTCAACAACGGCATCGGCATGGTGGTGGTGGTGCCCGCCGAGCAGGCCGAGGCCGTCGCGGCAACGCTGCAGGGCCTGGGCGAAACTGTCTATACCATTGGACGCATCGCCGCGCGCGGTGACGGCGAACCCGTCGAAGTGCGCTGACCCAGCCCGTACCACGCCGCGCCCAGATGTCAGATTACCTTCCTGTTCCCCGAGAAGTACTTCCCCAGACACCTTCGCGCAGCGTGGTAAACGCCAGCTATCTGCTGATGGCCGGCACCTTGCTGCTGGTCATGTGGCAAGGCCTGCTGCCGGGCTTGCTGAGCGTCTGCGTCGGCTTCATGCTCACGCGCGCGCTGGCCCGGCTGCTGGCGCGTCTTTCGCGCCGCCGCGTTCCCGGCTACCTTCCGCACTGGGCCCAGGTGGTGGCCGCGGGCGTGGTCATGCTCGCACCGCTGGCGCTGCTGAGCAGCGCCCTGCCCCATACCCGCGGCTATATCGTCGAGGCCCCGCAGCAGTACAAGGAACTGCTCGACTACCTGGCGCGCACCGTGCTCGAGCTGCGCCACAAGCTGCCACCCGACATCGCCAGCCAGTTGCCCGATGGCGCGCGCGAGATCCAGACCATGATTGCCTCCTACCTCGGCGCCAAGGCCGGCGTGCTGGCCATGGCCGGCCGGGCCTGGTTGTCGGGGCTGCTGCATGCCTATGTCGGCCTGCTGATCGGCGCGCTGGCCGCGGTACGCCACATTCCGCTCAAGCGCCCGCCGCTGGTCGAGGCGCTCTACCAGCGCATCATGCTGTTCGGCGAGGCCTTCGGGCAGATCGTCGCCGCCCAGTTCTGGATCGCGGTCTTCAACTCCCTGCTCACGGCGTTGTTCCTGCTGCTGGTGCTGCCCTACTGGGACCTGGCGCTGCCCTATACGCCGGCGCTGATCACGCTGACCTTCGTGGCCGGGCTGATTCCCATCGTCGGCAACCTGCTGTGCAATGCGGTCATCACGCTGGTGGGCCTGTCCGTGTCGCCGGTCGCGGCCGCGGCCTGCCTGGGCTTTCTGATCCTGATCCACAAGGCCGAGTACGTGATCAACGCCAAGGTCGTGGGCCGGCGCACGCACATGGGCGTGTGGGAGCTGTTGTCGGTGATGTTCGTGGCCGAGTCGGTATTCGGCCCGGCAGGATTGGTGGCCGCGCCGCTTTTCTACGCCTACCTCAAGAAAGAACTCGAGGCGCGCAAGCTGGTC
Organism: Comamonas antarctica; assembly: GCF_013363755.1. NCBI lineage: Bacteria > Pseudomonadati > Pseudomonadota > Betaproteobacteria > Burkholderiales > Comamonadaceae > Comamonas > Comamonas antarctica. The sequence goes on along the minus strand of NZ_CP054840.1, from coordinate 1,110,720 downwards.
TAGTTCGGTCGGGCCTAACCGCGCAGCACCGCCAGCCGGTTGGCAATCAGTCCCGCATCGGGCCGGTCGCCAGCGTGCTCCAGATAGGTTTCCCAGTCCGACACGGCCTCGCGCGTGCGGCCCTGCTCGGCCAGCACCGCGCCGCGGTCGCGGTATTCGGCCCAGTCATCGGGCAGCAGCACGATCAGCCGGTCGAGCGTGGCGGTGAGCAGCGCCCACTGGCTTTGCGCGAAGTAGATTTCCTTGAGGTTGCGCAGCAGCCGCTCGAGGATGTCGCGCGGCGTGGCGGCCTGCAGATGCAAACCCAGCGGGATGTTGTCTTCGCGCCGCCCGCGGCCCAGCCCGAAGGGTTCGAGCCGCTGCGCCAGTTCCTGCGCGGAAAACGAGGTGCCGGTCAGCGGATCCATGACCACCTGGCCTTCGGGCAACCCGACCTTGAGCAGGAAATGGCCGGGAAACGCAATGCCCGACGCCTGCAGGCCCGCGGCCTGGGCCAGTTCCAGCCAGACCAGCGCCAGGCTCACCGGTATGCCGCGCCGGGTCGCCAGCACCACCGGGATATAGCTGTTCTCGGGCGCGTAGTAGTTGTTGACGTTGCCGCCAAAACCCATTTCGCCGAAGAAGAAATGGTTGAGGACCTTGAGCCGCTGCAAGGGCGTATGCACGCCCGTGAGATGGCGCGCGAGGCGCACCTGCATCTGATCGATATCGGCCAGCACCGCCTGGATATCGAGTTCGGGGAATTCATCCTGTGCAATGCAGACGGCCGCCTCCATCAGCGGCAGATGTTCATCGCTTTGCACCAGGGTGGCAAAGTATTGCAGCGAAGAAGGCGCATCGAAACGCAGTGACATGCTTTCCTTGTACGACCAGGCGGCGTCGAGTGCAAGAGGGAAGGCCGTTGGAATCCACCCGCCAACGGCCGCGGCAATGCCTACCTTATAACCAAAAACCGATACATGCCCTATCGGTGCAGCAACTGGCGCAGCTTCAGCCCTGCCGCCCACAGCGCGCCAAAGTACAGCGTGGCCGCCGCCGCGATGATCAACGCCAGCCAGCCCATGCGCTGCCACTGCTGCTGCTTGAGCGCGATCCAGTCCAGCGACTGGGCGCTCCAGGCCAGCAGCACGGCCATCAGCACGCTGGCCGCGACCACCTGCAGCAGCAGCCGGCCCCAGCCCGGCCGCGGCGCATAGGTGCCGCGGCGCAGCAGCACCACCAGCAGCCAGGCCGCGTTGACCAGCGCCGCGAGGCCGATCGACAGTGCGAGCCCGGTATGCGCCAGCCAGGGCACGAACGCCAGGTTCAGCAGCTGGGTGATGACCAGCACCGCCACCGCGATCTTCACCGGCGTGCGGATGTCCTGGCTGGCGTAGTACGCGGGTGCGAGCACCTTGATGGCCACCAGGCCCACCAGGCCGGCGCCGTAGCCGGCCAGCGCCAGCGCGATCTGCGCCACGTCGCGGTCGGTCAGCGCGCCGCGGTGGAACAGCGTGGCCACCAGCGGCTCGGCAAACACCAGCAGCGCCACCGCGCAGGGCACGGACAGCACCAGCACCAGCCGCAGGCCCCAGTCCAGCATGGCCGAATAGCGCTCGGCATCCGCCGCCGCCTTGGCGGCCGCCAGCTGTGGCGTAAGCACCACGCCCAGTGCCACGCCCAGCAGCGCCGTGGGAAATTCCATCAGCCGGTCGGCATAGAACAGCCAGGAGACGCTGCCCGGCGCGAGATAGGACGCGATCTGCGTGTTGATCATCAGCGAGATCTGGGCCACGCCCACGCCCAGCAGCGCCGGCGCCATCAGCGACAGGATGCGGCGCACGCCCGCGTCCTGCCAGGCCGCGTGCACCGTGCTCCAGCGCAGGCCGATGCGCGGCAGCAGGCCCAGGCGGCGCAGCGCCGGCAGTTGCACCGCCAGTTGCAGCACGCCGCCCAGCATCACGCCCGCGGCCATGGCATAGATCGGCTCGATGCCATGCGCCGCCAGGCGCGGCGCGCCGATCAGCGCCGCGCCGATCATGCTGACGTTGAGCAGCACCGGCGTGGCCGCGGGCACAACGAAACGCTTCCACGTATTGAGTACGCCGGCGGACAGCGCCACCAGCGACATGAAGCCGATGTAGGGAAACATCCAGCGCGTCATCAAGACCGCGGCGTCGTAGCCCGCGGCGTTTTGCTGCAGCCCGCTGGCCAGCAGCCAGACCAGCAGCGGCGCGCCGGCCACGCCCAGCACGCAGGTCAGCACCAGCGCCCAGGTCAGCACGGTGGCGACATTCGCAATCAGCACGCGCGTGGCCTCGTCGCCCTCCTTGGCCTTGGTCGCCGCCAGCACCGGCACGAAGGCCTGGCTGAACGCCCCTTCGGCAAACAGGCGCCGGAACAGGTTGGGAATGCGGAAGGCGACGTTGAACGCGTCGGTCAGCGCATTGGCGCCGAACATGGAGGCCATGAGCAGGTCGCGCAGCAGCCCGGTGACCCGGGAAGCAAGCGTGAGCAGCGAGACGGTGGAGGCGGCTTTGAACAGTGACACCCGCGCAGTGTATGCCTTGTACGGTCTTCGGACCCGAAGATTCCGTCGCACAGGCAACAGGTGCTACAATCGCCGGCTTCGCTGACATCATCCTCAGACACTAGGAATTTGAATCATGGCATCTGCTAAACCCAAGAAAAAGAACCCCCGCCTGGCATCGGGCCGCAAGCGCGCCCGCCAGAACGTCGCCCTGAACGCCGCTAACACCTCGCTGCGCTCGAAGTACCGTACCGCTGTCAAGAACGTCGAAAAGGCTGTTCTGGCTGGCGACAAGACCAAGGCATCCGAACTGTTTGCCAAGGCCCAATCCGTGCTGGATACCATTGCCGACAAGGGTATCTTCCACAAGAACAAGGCAGCTCGCGACAAGAGCCGCCTGTCCGCCAAGGTCAAGGCCCTGGCCCTCGCCGCCTAAACCATTTAGGCAATCGCACGGATGGCGCAAGCCATCTGCCGTTTGTAACGGGTGCGCTGTCAACGAACGTGAAAACCGCCTTAGGGCGGTTTTTTCGTTATGTTGCCCCCACGCTCCCCCACTGCGTGTGGGTCGCTGCCCCCCCGGGGGCCCTCGCCGCCTTGGGGCGGCCCGGCGGCGGCTCGATTCGCCCGCTTCAAACGCACTGCTTCACCGTGCGGCGCCCTCGCCAAGCTCACCACGGACGCTTTGTCGAGCACAGCACCCAATCACGCTGTGCGCTCTTTTCAAACCAACCAGACACCGTTCGCCCTGAGCCTGCCTCGCCGGCTGCGTCAAAAGGGGTTTCAAGTCGTGATTCGTGCCTAACGCTGGGCCCACAAAAAAGCCGGCATGAAGCCGGCCTGGTCGAGATGCCAAAGCAAGACGCGACTAGGCCTTCGGCGGCGCGTCCGGCAGCAGGCAGGCCTCGGCGATCTGCAGGTTGTTGTCCTTGGCGAAATTGATCACGAAGTCCCAGGCCATGGGCTCATGCTCGCGCAGATCGGCGTGCAGCACCACGCACTTGGTGCCGTTGAGGGTGGTGGGAATGCACCAGGGCGAATAGCTCAGATGGCTGCCAGGGCTGGCTCCCCCAGGGCGGAACTGGCTCATGACACCGGCCAGGCGCTCTGCCCAATCACTGGGCCGAAAGGTTTTTCCATCGCGGGTCAGGCCCTGGATGAACAGTTCTTGAGAATTGGGGGAGACCATCGATATCGTTGTGCAAAGTGATGTGACCGGGGCGGGATCGCCGCTGGCGGGTCAATGGGAGAGTTTAACTCTTATACAAGAGTCGAGCTTGCCATGGGTGCATTGCACGGCTGTGATGCGTATTCGTCAATTTTCATCGCGCCGCGTCCATCTAAAATTGTAGTTCGCTCAACCCGGCGCATGGATGCAATGTCCATGCCACCCCTGCATTCTTGGGAGATTTTTGCAATGACCGCTTTCATCGAGGCAGCCTCGCCCCACGTGATGAACACCTATGGCCGCGTCCCGATCGCTCTGGAACGAGGCCAAGGCTGCCGCGTCTGGGACGTGAATGGCAAGGAATACCTCGATGCGCTTGGCGGCATTGCGGTGAACACCCTGGGCCACAACCACCCGCGCCTGGTGCCCGCGTTGCAGGATCAGCTGACCAAGCTCATCCACACCTCGAACTACTACCATGTGCCCGGCCAGGAAATCCTCGCCAAGATGCTGGTCGAGCGCGCGAAGATGACCAACGTTTTCTTCTGCAGCACGGGCCTCGAAGCCAACGAGGCGGCAATCAAGATCGCGCGCAAGTACGGTGTCGACAAGGGCATTGCCCGCCCCGAGATCGTCGTTTATGACCATGCCTTCCATGGCCGCTCGATCGCCACCATGACCGCCACCGGCAATGCCAAGGTGCGCGACGGCTTCGGCCCGCTGCTCGACGGCTTCATCCGCGTGGCGCCCAACGATTACCAGGCGCTGCTCGCGGCCACCGAAGGCAACGCCAACATCACGGCGGTGCTGATGGAGCCCATCCAGGGCGAAGGCGGCCTGCACCCGATGCGCGCCGAATACCTGCAGCAGGTGCGCGCGCTGTGCGACGAGCGCGGCTGGCTGCTGATGCTGGACGAAGTGCAGGCCGGCATGGGCCGCACCGGCAAGTGGTTCGCGCACCAGTGGGCCGGCATCGTGCCCGACGTCATGTCGCTGGCCAAGGGCCTGGGCTCGGGCGTGCCGGTCGGCGCCGTCGTGGCGCATGGCAAGGCGGCCGAGGTGCTCAAGCCGGGCAACCACGGCTCGACCTTTGGCGGCAATCCCTTCGCCATGCGCGCGGGCATTGAAACCATCCGCATCATGGAAGAGGACGGCCTGCTCGAGCATGCGGCCCGCGTCGGCGAGCATCTCAAGGCCGCGCTGCGCGCCAAGCTGGGCGTGCTCGACGGCGTGGTCGACATCCGCGGCCAGGGCCTGATGATCGGCGTCGAGTTGAACAAGCCCTGCGGCCAGCTGATCGGCCAGGCGGCCGCGGCCGGCCTGCTGCTGAGCGTGACGGCCGACACCGTGATCCGCCTGGTGCCGCCGCTGATCCTCACCGAGGCCGAAGCCGACGAGATCGTGGAGCGGCTGCTGCCGCTGGTGCAGGCCGTGCTGGCCGCCTGAACATGAAAATGAACCTATGAAGCATTACCTCCAATTCAGTGATTTCACCGCCGAGGAATACGCCTACCTGTTCGAGCGCGCGGCGCTGATCAAGAAGAAGTTCAAGAACTACGAGAAGCACCATACGCTCAGCGACCGCACGCTGGCGATGATCTTCGAGAAGGCCAGCACGCGCACCCGCGTGAGCTTCGAAGCCGGCATGTACCAGCTTGGCGGCTCGGTGGTGCACCTGACCTCGGGCGACAGCCAGCTCGGCCGCTCCGAGCCCATCGAGGACAGCGCGCGCGTCATCAGCCGCATGACCGACCTGGTGATGATCCGCACCTTCGGCCAGGAGCGCATCGAGCGCTTTGCCGAGTACTCGCGCGTGCCCATCATCAACGGCCTGACCAACGAGTTCCACCCCTGCCAGATCCTGGCCGACATCTTCACCTTCATCGAGCACCGCGGCTCGATCCAGGGCAAGACCGTCGCCTGGGTCGGCGATGGCAACAACATGGCCAACACCTGGCTGCAGGCCGCCGACCTGCTGGGCTTCAAGGTGCACCTGAGCACCCCGGGCGGCTATGAGGTCGACGAGCGCCTGGCCTTCAACGGCAAGGCCGCCAACCCGGGCAGCTATGCGGTCTTCAAGGACCCGCTCGAGGCCTGCGCCGGCGCCGATCTGGTCACGACCGATGTCTGGACCAGCATGGGCTACGAAGCCGAGAACGAGGCGCGCAAGAAGGCCTTTGCCGACTGGTGCGTCGATGCCGAGATGATGGCCGCGGCGCGCCCCGATGCGCTGTTCATGCACTGCCTGCCCGCGCACCGCGGCGAGGAAGTCGAAGCCGAAGTCATCGACGGGCCGCAGTCCGTGGTGTGGGAAGAAGCAGAGAACCGCATGCATGTGCAGAAGGCGCTGATGGAGTATCTTTTGCTGGGCAAGCAGGCCGACTAAAACTTCGGGGACCGTCCATCCTTCGACAGGCTCAGGACGAACGGATAAAGCCCGTTCGCACTGAGCCTGTCGATGTGCTTTTGGCGCGCCCGTTTTCCCTATACCCTGCAAGCTGCACGCGCAGAAAGATTCCGGCCATGGCCACCTTCCAAGATATCCAGCAACGCGAAACCGGCCTGCAGCAGCACCTGAGCGGCGCGCAGATCGTGATGATCGCGATTGGCGGCGCCATCGGCACGGGCCTGTTCATGGGCAGCGCGTTTGCAATCGGCTTTGCCGGCCCGAGCGTGCTGTTGAGCTATGCGATCGGCGCGCTGATCGCGCTGCTGCTGATGGGCTGCCTGGCCGAGATGACCGTCGCGCATCCGACCTCGGGCTCGTTTGGCGCCTATGCCGAGCACTACATCGCGCCCTGGGCCGGCTTTCTCGTGCGTTATGCCTACTGGGCCGCGGTGGTGCTGGCCGTGGGCATGGAAGTCACGGCCGTCGGCCTCTACATGGGGTACTGGTTTCCCGACTCGCCGCGCTGGCTCTGGGTGGCACTGTTCTCGGCGGGCCTGATCGCGGTGAACGCCTCGAGCGTCAAGGCCTTCGGCCAGGTCGAGTATGTGTTCTCCATGGTCAAGATCGTGGCCATCGTGGCCTTCATTCTGATCGGCGCCTATGTGGTGTTCGGCACGCAGCGCCCCGACATCGGCTTTCACCTCTACACCGCGCAAGGCGGCTTCTTCCCCAACGGCCTGTGGGGCACCTGGGTCGGCGTGATCGTCGCGATCTTCAGCTATCTGAGCCTCGAAGCGATTGCCGTGGCCGCAGGCGAGGCGCAGGATCCGCAAAAGGCCATCACCAGCGCCTTCCGCACCACGGTGCTGCGGCTGGTGCTGTTCTATCTGCTGACGCTAGCGCTGATGCTGGCCATCGTGCCCTGGCAGGCGGCCGGCACCGACCGCAGCCCGTTCGTGCGCGTGATGGAGATCCTCGGCATTCCGGGCGCCGCGCATGTGCTCAATTTCGTCGTGCTGGTGGCCGCGCTGTCGGCCATGAACAGCCAGCTGTATGTGACCTCGCGCATGATGTTCAGCCTGTCGCGCGGCGGCTACGCGCCGCGGGGCCTGGGCCGGCTCAACGCGCGCGGCGTGCCCACGCGCGCGATTGCGGTGTCCTGCGCCGGCATTGCCGTGGCCATGGTGCTCAACGTCTGGCAGCCCGAGAAATCGCTGGTCTGGATGATGTCGATTGCGATGTTCGGCGCGATGTTCACCTGGTTCATGGTGTTCGTGACGCATCTGTTCTTCCGCGCGCGCTGGCAGGCCGAGGGCAACCGGCCGCTGGCGTTTCGCATGTGGGGCTTTCCGGTGCTGACGCTGCTGGGCGCGGCGCTGATGCTGGGCGTGCTGGTCACGACCTACTTCACCGCGGAATTCCACCTCACGCTGCTGACCGGCGTGCCCTTCCTGGGTGTGCTGCTGCTGGCCTACCGGCTCTGGTTCCGGCGCCGCGCCGTTTAAAGTCGACTCCCATGGCACAGCAACTCTGGGACATCTCCCCTCCGATCCACAGCGCCAGCCCGGTGTTTCCGGGCGACACGCCCTACAGCCAGCAGTGGTGCGCGACGATTGCGCCGGGCTGCCCGGTCAACGTCAGCGCCATCACGCTGTCGCCGCATGTCGGCGCGCATGCCGACGCACCGCTGCACTATGCGCCCGATGGCGCGGCGATTGGCGCGCTCGACCTGGAAAGCTTTCTCGGGCCCTGCCGCGTGATCCATGCGATTGCGCAGGGCCCGCTGCTGCGCTGGCAGCACCTCGAACATGCAATCACGGCCGACTTGCCGCCGCGCGTGCTGGTGCGCACCTATGCGCAGGCACCCACGGGCTGGGACGATGGCCTGGCCGCGTATGCGCCCGAAACCGTCGAGCGGCTGGCCGATCTGGGCGTGCGGCTGATCGGCATCGACACCGCGAGCATCGATCCCGCCAGCAGCAAGACGCTCGACAGCCACCAGGTCATTCGCCGTCGCGGCCTGCGCGTGCTGGAAAATCTGGTGCTCGACGCCGTGCCCGAAGGCGACTATGAACTGATTGCGCTGCCGCTCAAACTGACGCAGGCCGATGCCTCGCCCGTGCGCGCCGTACTGCGCACGCTGCGCTGAACCCATGGATGAAACACGCATGACACTGACCTTGCAAGACTGCCGCGACCGCGATGCCGAGGACCCGCTGCGCGCGCTGCGCGATCTGTTCGCGCTGCCCGCGGGCCAGATCTATCTCGACGGCAACTCGCTGGGCCTGGCGCCCCGGGCCACGGCCGCGCGCGTGGCGCAGGTCGTGCAGCAGGAATGGGCGCAGGACCTGATCACCTCGTGGAACAAGGCCGGCTGGGTCGATCTGCCGCAGCGCCTGGGCAACCAGTTCGCGCCCTGGCTGGGCGCGCGCCGGGACGAGCTGGTATTCACTGACACCACCTCCATCAACCTGTTCAAGGTGCTCACGGCCGCGGCGCGCATTGCCGCCGAAGACGCGCCGGCGCGCCGCCGGCTGCTGACCGAGCGCAGCAACTTCCCCACCGACCTGTACATCGCCGAGTCGGTCTGCGCCCAGCATGGGCTGCAACTGGTGCTGCTCGAGCCCGAGGAAATCCCCGCCGCGCTCGACGACCAGGCCGCCATCCTGCTGCTGACGCATGTGAACTACCGCACGGGAGCGATGCACGACATGGCCGGCCTCACGGCCGCGGCGCATGCGCACGGCATCCTGTGCGTCTGGGACCTGTGCCACAGCGCGGGCGCGGTGCCCATCGATCTGCATGCCGCCGATGCCGACTTTGCGGTGGGCTGCGGCTACAAATACCTCAATGGCGGCCCGGGCGCGCCCGCGTTCGTCTGGGCGCACCCGCGCGTCGTCAACCGCTGCGCGCAGCCGCTGGCCGGCTGGTTCGGCCATGCCGCGCCGTTCGCGTTCACGCCCGGCTATGCACCTGCGGACGGCATACAGCGCTATCTGTGCGGCACGCAGCCCATCATCAGCCTGTCGGCGCTGCAGTGCGGGCTCGATGTGTTCAGCGCCACCGAGCCGCTGGGCGGCATGGCGGCGCTGCGCGCCAAGTCGCTGGCGCTGACCGATCTGTTCATCGCGCTGGTCGAGCAGCGCTGCGCGGGCCACGGCCTGGGCCTGGCCACGCCGCTGGCCCATGAAAAGCGCGGCTCCCAGGTCTGCCTCACGCGCGACGAGGGCCTGGGCGTCGACGGCCAGGGCAGCGGCGCCTATGCGATCGTGCAGGCATTGATCGCACGCGGCGTGATCGGCGACTTCCGCCAGGGCGACGGCGGCGTGGGCCGGCACAAGGACATCCTGCGTTTCGGCTTCACCCCGCTGTACCTGGGCTTCGAGGATGTATGGAATGCCGCCGAACAGCTGCGCCAGGTGCTGGAGAGCGGCGAATGGCGCGAGGCGCGCTTCCACCAGCGCCAGGCGGTGACCTGATCAGGCGTTCAGCGCCTGCATTGCCCACAGGTGCGCCGCCACCAGCGCGCGCCATGGCGCAAACGGCGCAAGCCAGGCTTCGGCACGCGCCATGTCCACATCCTCCTGCAGCAGCCGCTCGATGCCGCGGCGCACCGCCACATCGCCATGCAGCGAACCATCGAGCCAGCCGAAGCCGCGCAGCAGTGTGTAGTTGACCGTCCACGGACCTATGCCCTTGATGGCCAGCAGGGCGGTGCGGATCTGCTCCACCGACAACTGCGGCGCCGCGGCCCAGGCATCGAGCGGCAGGCGTCCGGCCCGCACCGCCTCGGCCACTGCCAGCAGACTCTGCGCCTTGCCCTGTGACAGCCCTGCCGCGCGCAACGACTCCAGGCCCAGCGCCAGCACGGCATCGGCCTGGGGATGGCAATACAGGCCGCCCGGGTGGCGCAGATCGGCCGCCAGGATCAAGCGCCGGCGCAGCGACACCGCGGCCGCCACGCTGATCTGCTGGCCCATGATGGCCCAGGCCAGCGCCTCGAACGGCGTGCCCGCGAGCGGCACGCGCAGGCCCGACTGGCGCTGCAGCACCGGACCCAGCAGAGGGTGCGCGGCCCATTGCGCCTCGAAGCGGCCTATGTCCTGCGTCAATCCCAGCATGCGTTGCACCAGCGGCAAGACATCCTGCGCGGGCAGGCCCTCGGCATCCCACCGCACGCGGGCCCGTCCCGGCAGGAAATCGATCTGCAGGCACACCGGCCGGCCCTGCCTCCACAGCCCCTTGCGCAGCGTGTCCGCGGCCACCTGCTCGGCCAGCGCCTCGCGGTCGCGTGCATGGAAGGCCAGCAGTTCGTGCACGCGGAAGTTCACGGGCAAAGCCAGGGTTTCAAAGCAGTCGTTCATGGAGCGAGGGTGCGAAGACAATGCCGCAACAAGGCGGGAACAAAGGGGCACAGGACCAAGCGGCGGCCTATGATGTATCGACCGATTATTGCCCTGCTTCCATGACCGACCACCCCCCCGCACCCGAAGCCATCGTGCAGCAAGAGCGCGCGCAGCTCGACTTCAGCCAGAGCATGAGCTATGGCGACTACCTGCAGCTCGACCAGATCCTCACGGCGCAAAAGCCGCTGTCGCCGGACCACAACGAGATGCTGTTCATCGTCCAGCACCAGACCAGCGAACTGTGGATG